>CAYSYY010000530.1:0-2990 GCA_964435265.1 uncultured Gemmatimonadota bacterium | reverse complement strand
CGGCGTGCCGCTCATCTCGGGCAAGGACTCGATGAAGAACGATTCCACCCGCGGGGGGGTGAAGATCAGCATCCCCCCGACCCTGCTCGTGAGCGCCCTGGGCCGGATCGACGACGTGCGCCTGGCCCAGACGCCGGAGCCGAAGGCTGCCGGCGACGTCGTCTACCTGCTGGGGGAGACCCGCCAGGAACTGGGCGGATCGGAGTTCGCCCGCCGGGCCGAGGCGGCCGGGGGAGGGGGCGACGGTGCGGTGGGGGGAGCGCCTCCCCGCACCCCGGTGAACCGCCTGGCCGGGCGCTACGAAACGGTGAGCCGCGTCATCGGAGCCGGACTGCCGGCCAGCGTGAAGACCCCCGCCCTCGGCGGTCTGGGAGTGGCCCTGGCCTGGATGGCCTTCGGCTGGGGGCGCGGTCTGGAGATCTGTCTCGATCCGATGCCGGTGGAGGGGGCGATCGACACCTGGGGGCGGCTGTTCGCCGAGAGCACCGGCCGGTTCCTCTTCACCGTTCCCCCCGACCGGACCGCCGTCTTCGAAGCCTCCCTCGCGGGGGAGCCGCTGGCCCGGATCGGGACCGTATCCGCCTCCGGGCGCCTCGTCATCACCCTGGGCGGGACCGCCCTCGTGGATGAAGACGTCGCCGAACTCAAGGGGGCCTGGCAGGCCCCCTTCGCCGCCCTCTAGTGTTCTGAGTCATGAGTTCGTTGCATGACAGAGGGCTCCGCTGCGCCCCTCCGGCCAGGCGCGGCGACGACGCCATAGCGGTGTCTATGGCGAGGAGGCGCAACGCCGCCGGTGGGGATGCAGCGGAGGACGAATCACACCGAATTCGTGACTCAGGACACTCACCCAGGAGAGAGAGATGCCCCAGTCGCACCCACCGCGCGTTCTCATCCCGACGGGATTCGGCCTCAACTGCGAACGGGAGACCGCGCTTGCCTGCCGGCTCGCCGGGCTGGAGCCCGCGCTGGTGCACATCAGCGACCTCACCGCCGGGGCGGTGCACCTGGCCGACTACGGCCTGGTCATCCTGATCGGCGGCTTCGCCTTCGGCGACCACCTCGGGGCGGGGCGGGCTCTGGCCATCCGGCTCATGACCCGGCTCCCCGAATCGCTGGCCGATTTCGTGGAGCGGGGCGGGCTGCTGCTGGGCATCTGCAACGGCTTCCAGACCCTGGCCAAGATGGCGCTGCTGCCGCGTCTGGATCCGGCCGGGACCCAGACGGTCACCGTCACCCAGAACGACCGGGGGGTGTTCCACGACGGCTGGATCACGCTGGCCGGCGATCCCGACTCGCCCTGTGTCTTCACCCGCGGCCTCGACACCCTCGGACTTCCCGTACGGCACGGCGAGGGGAAGATCGTGATCTCCTCTCCCGAGCTGGCGGCCGAGATCGAAGCCCGCCACCTCGTTCCCGTCCGCTACGTCGACGCCGCAGGGGAACCCACCGAAACCTTCCCCGCCAATCCCAACGGCAGCCCCGGCGGCATGGCGGGGCTGTGCGACCCCACCGGGCGGGTCTTCGGGCTGATGCCGCACCCCGAAGCCTACCATTCCCCCTGGCTGCATCCCCTCTGGCCCCACCAGCAGCGGGCGGGCACCCTCCCCGCCGACGGCCCCGGACTGCTCGTCTTCCGCAACGCCCGCACCTGGCTCGAACAGAGCTGAGGCATCATCGCCTCCGGAGGACCGGGAATGACGGCGGCCCGCGGATCGCCGGTCTGGTACTCGACGGCATCTTCAGTGACGATCGGGCGGCCGCGGCGGAGCGGTGAGCGGGGGGTCGACCCCGAGCCCGGCATAACCTATCTTGTGACCCTCCCGGCCGGGTGCCCGGCCGGGGCCGTGCGGAGCATTCCCCACGACGGGCAGCAAGGAGCCACCGTGTGAAGAAGGTCAGGATGTACGCCCTGAGCACCTGCGCCTGGTGCCGGCGCACCAAGAAGTTCCTGCAGGAGAACGGCGTCGATTTCGAATTCGTGGACGTCGACCTGCTCGAGCCCGAGGAGCGCCGGGCCAAGAAAGAGGAACTGAAGCGTTACAATCCCGCCGGTTCCTACCCCACCGTCATCGTGGATGAAGAGACGGTGGTGGTGGGCTTCAATCCCGATCGTCTGAAGGAGGCGCTGGGGCTATGAGCGAGGAGCTGACCCATTCGGCCGAAGCGGTGGCACTCTACGAGAAGCTCAAGGCCGAGGCCGAAGCGTCGGGGTATTTCCTGAATCCCGACCTTGATTTCGTCCTCGACCTGATGGAGGGCCTGCTCACCAACCAGACGCGCTACGGTTACTCATCGTGCCCCTGCCGCCTCGCCGAGGGCGCACGCGAAGCCGACCGCGACATCATCTGCCCCTGCGACTACCGCGATCCCGACGTCGACGAGTTCGATGCCTGCTACTGCGCCCTGTACGTCTCCGAAGAGGTCATCAGGGGCGAGAAACAGGTCGGGCCGGTGCCCGAGCGGCGCGGCACCGCGGCCGCGCAGGGATGGGGGGCCGCGAAGACGGCGCCCGAGCCGGCTGAAGGAACCGGCGCCGCTGAACCGGCCGAGGCCGAGGAGCAGGTCGGGGTTCTGCGCGGCGGCCTGCCGGTCTGGCGCTGCACCGTCTGCGGCTACCTCTGCGCCCGGCCCGAGCCCCCGCGCAAGTGCCCCATCTGCCACGTCGACCAGGACCGTTTCGAGCGCTTCGCCTGAGCCCGTCCGATCGACCGCCGGATCCGCCCCCCCCCGGGGAGGTAACCGGTCCCTCCGACGATCCCGACCGGCTGCGGCCAACCGCGGGCTGCTCCCCGAGCTGTTCCCTGACCCGATCCCTCCTGAACCGGGACTGCTCCCCCCCGGCCGCAGACGTTTTTTCTGAAACTTTTCCTAGTTAAACTAGGTATCATGCCTAGTCTATCTAGGAGCCTGTCGGAGTAAGCCACCGGCTGCGGTCTGCGCTGGCAACCGGCCGACGGCGTTGGCTTTCGCCGAATGTCCTCAACGTAGCA
>CAYSYY010000529.1:0-2996 GCA_964435265.1 uncultured Gemmatimonadota bacterium | reverse complement strand
CCGCCTGCAGTACCCGGTACGATCTCATCCTGCTCAACGGCACCGTCTACGACGGCTCCGGGGCGGCTCCGGTCACAGCCGACGTGGCGGTCGCCGGCGACCGGATCGCGGCGGTGGGGGATCTCGGCCGAGCCCGCGGCCGGACCGAGATCGATGTGCGCGGTCTGGCGGTGGCACCGGGATTCATCAACATGCTCAGCTGGGCCACCGAGTCGCTGATCGAGGACGGCCGGGCCATGAGCGACATCCTGCAGGGAGTGACCCTCGAAGTGATGGGGGAGGGGAGCTCGATGGGACCGCTGAGCGACGGGATGAAGGCGGAGATGGTGCGCGAGCAGGGGGACATCCGCTACGAGATCGCGTGGACCACCCTCGGCGAATACCTCGAGTACCTGGTCGCGCGCGGGGTTTCGGTCAACGTGGCCTCCTTCCTCGGTGCGGCCACGCCGCGGATCCACGTGCTGGGGCACGCCGACCGGGCGCCCACTCCGGCAGAGCTCGACCGGATGCGCGCGCTGACCCGGCAGGCCATGGAGGATGGGGCGATGGGAGTGGCCTCGGCCCTTATCTACGCCCCGGGTTTCTACGCCGCGACCGACGAGCTGATCGCTCTGGCCGAGGTCGCGGCCGGGTACGGCGGCCTGTACATCAGCCATATGCGCAGTGAGGGAAACGCCATCCAGCAGGCTTTCGATGAGTTCCTCACCATCGCCCGCACGGCCGGTATCCGGGCCGAGATCTACCACCTCAAGGCGGCCGGCCGGGCGAACTGGCCGCAGATGGACCGGCTCATCGCGCGGATCGAGGCAGCCCGGGCCGAGGGGCTCGAGATCACCGCCGACATGTACACCTACACCGCTGGCGCCACCGGCCTGGATGCGGCCATGCCCCCCTGGGTGCAGGAGGGGGGGCTGGAGGCCTGGATCGAACGGCTGCGGGACCCCCAGATCCGCCGGCGGGTGGCCCGGGAGATGGTCGTACCGACGACCGAGTGGGAGAACCTCTACCTGGCCGCCGGTTCGGCCGAGAACCTGCTCCTGGTGGAGTTCAAGAACGAGGCGCTCAAGCCCCTCACCGGGAAGACCCTGGCCGAGGTCGCGGCGATGCGGGGCTCAAGCCCCGAGGAAACGGCCATGGACCTGGTGATCGAGGACAACAGCCGGGTGGGGACGGTCTACTTCCTGATGTCGGAGGAGAACGTGCGCCGGCAGATCGCGCTGCCGTGGGTGAGCTTCTGCTCCGATGCCGGTGCGCCGGCCGCCGAGGGGGTCTTCCTGCTCTCCAATCCCCACCCGCGCGCCTACGGCAACTTCGCCCGACTGCTGGGCAGATACGTGCGCGAGGAGGGGATCATCCCGCTCCAGGAGGCGGTCCGCCGGCTGACCAGCCTGCCGGCCGCCAACCTGCGCCTGACCGACCGCGGGCGGCTGGAGGCGGGCTGCTTCGCCGACATCGTGGTCTTCGATCCGGCCACCGTCGACGACCGCGCCACCTTCGCCGAGCCCCATCAGTACGCCACCGGCATGGTCCATGTCTTCGTCAACGGGGTCCAGGTCGTACGGGAAGGCGAGCACACCGGGGCCACCCCGGGCCTGGTGGTGCGCGGCCCCGGCTGGACGGGGGAACGCTGAAAATACTGAGACGGGAAAGGCGAGCCACGCCCGTTCGAGTCGGAAGCGGTCGTCGGTCAGGGTAGTCTGAGCCCCGCCGTGACCGGGAAGTGGTCTGAGGGATAGCGGCCTTCGACCGCGGTGTGCATGATCGCGGCCGTGAGGACCTCCCAGGTGTCATCCACGAAGATGAAATCGATCTTCTCGCCCGACCGGTCGCCGCTGAAGCCGTTGAAGGTGCCGACCTCCCCGGCGTCGGGGTGGATGACCCGGAAGGAGTCGCGCAACCGCGGCGCCGTGGCGGTGAGGGAGAGGATGGCCGGGTTCTCCTCGCCGGCGTTGAAATCCCCGGTGACGATGACGGGATCGGCCGGGCTGCGCGCCGCGATCCGCGCGGCCAGCAGCCCGGTGCTGCGCTCCCGCGAGGGCTGGGAGCGGTGATCGAGATGGAGGTTATAGAGGTAGAAGGAGCGGCCGCTCGCGATATCTTCGAAGCGGGCCCAGGTGCAGATCCGGGTGATGGTATTCCCCCAGCTCGTCGAGCCCGGCACCTCCGGCGTGTCGCTGAACCAGAAGGTGCCTGAGTCGAGGACCTGGAAGCGCTCGGTGCGGTAGAGAATGGCCGCGTACTCGCCCGCCTCCACGCCGTCTTCGCGGCCTACCCCGATCTCGGTGTATCCCGAAACCGCGCCGGCGATCTCGTCGAGCTGGAAGCGCAGGGCTTCCTGCAGGCCGATCAGATCGGGAGCCTGACCGCGCAGCAGGCTGAAGAGGAGCCCGCGCCGGCGCGGCCAGGCGTTCAAGCCATCGTCGGCCGTGCCGTAGCGGATGTTGAAACTCATGACCTTCAGCTCGCAGGGCGCAGTGGCCGCCGCTTCCGCCTGCGGCCGGCCGGAGCGGCTGCGGTCGCTCCGGGCATCCTCACCCCGGCCGCATCCGCCGAGAAGAAGAACGATGAGCGGCAGCAGGAGGGAGAGACGGGGAAGCGAGAGGGACCTGCGGGTGTGTGTCAGGATCAACCGGTCGAGCAGCATCTCATACCCCTAGGCGAAGATGATGTAGAGCGCCACGGTAACCGCCACGATGGAGAGCCCCCAGGCCTTCACCCCCCGGCTCGGCGTGACGTCGATATCGGTCCGGCGGGGCAGCTCTACGGGTACGGCGAGCGGCCGGGCCAGCGTCATGATCCACATGATCAGCATCACCAGCAGGCAGGTGAGCCCCATGTTGTTGGTGTAGTCCAGCCCCGGCCACGGCGCATAGGTCAGCACCGCATAGATCGGGATGCTGGCGATCATGCCGGTGATGGCGGCCGCCGGCGGGGTGCGCTTGACGAAGACACCGAAGATGAAGACCGCCACGATACCCGGCGAGATGAAGCCCTGG
>CAYSYY010000528.1:0-3013 GCA_964435265.1 uncultured Gemmatimonadota bacterium | reverse complement strand
CTGGCGGCCTGCGCCCTGCGCCCGCAGGCCGTTCCGGAGCGATCGACCCCGACGCAGGAGGAGAACGGCGTGAGGTACAATGAACTGACTCCGGCCGAGGCGCGGGTCATCCTCCACCGGGGCACCGAGATACCTTTTACGGGCAAGTACTACGACCACTGGGAGACGGGCACCTACACCTGCAAGCAGTGCGACGCCCCGCTCTACCGCTCCTCGGCCAAGTTCGACGCCGGTTGCGGCTGGCCGAGTTTCGACGATGAGATCGAGGGCGCGGTGATCCGGATCCCGGACCCCGACGGCCTGCGCACCGAGATCGTCTGCGCCACCTGCGGCGCTCACCTCGGGCACGTCTTCCTGGGGGAGGGATTCACCCTGGCCGACACCCGCCACTGCGTCAATTCGATCTCCCTGAACTTCGTTCCGGACGCGGCCGCTGAATCCGCCGCCCCGACCCGACCCGCGATCCTGCCGGCGACTGAAACGGCGTATCTGGCCGGGGGGTGCTTCTGGGGAGTCGAACTCTTTCTTGAGAATCTCGACGGCGTGATCTCGGTCCGCTCGGGCTACATGGGGGGTCACACCACTAATCCGACCTACGACGAGGTCTGCACCGGCCGGACCGGCCATGCCGAAACGGTCGAGGTCGTCTACGATCCGGCCCGTATCGATTTCGAGACCATCGCCCGGTACTTCTTCGAGATCCACGATCCGACCCAGCTGAACCGCCAGGGCCCCGACCGCGGTTCGCAGTACCGTTCGGCCGTCTTCTATGCCGACGAGGGGCAGAAAGCGACCACCGAGAAGCTGATCGGGCTCCAGAAGGAGAACGGCTATCGGGTCGTCACCGAGGTCGCTCAGGCCGGTCCCTTCTGGCCCGCCGAGGACTACCACCAGGACTACTACACCCGAACCGGCGGCCGGCCCTACTGTCACGTCTATACGAAGCGGTTCCGCTAGGAGCAGGGATCGAGCTCACTCCATCCCATCGGGATCGGAGGCTGCCGGGAGCGGGGCGCGCCTCCTTTTCCGCTCCCGCACGAAGGCGACGATGAGCAGGGCGCAGCCGAGTGCGAACCAGATCTTATACACGTGCTGCGAACCGCGCATGAAGTAGTCATATCCGGTCACGAACGCGACCGTGGCCGCCAGGAGATCCATCGGGAGGCTGAGGCCTCGTCCGAGCCGGGACCAGAGGATGTACAACACGATGCTGACCGTGATGAAGAGCCCGAGAAAGATGTTCACAAACCAGTAGTTATCGTGAAAATCGAGCAGCAGAACGGCGGCGAAACCGACGGCGTTGATGAGGAGCGGCCTGCGGGGATCGCGTTCTTTTTTCATATCGATATCCCCGGTCCCGCATACCCTCGGGGCAGCCGAACCTCCGGTCCCGCATACCACCCGGGAAGCCGAACATCCGGTTGAGTACACCGACCGGGAAGCCGGATCACAGAGAGAGCTGCAGGTATGAACAGCCGGCTCATGCTTTCCCGGCCTTCCGCCCGCACTTCGGGCAGAGGCCGTCCTGAGGCGGACCCAGGTAGCCGCAGCGGCAGCTTATCAGGCCGCGCGGGTTCGTGAAAGCGCTCCGCCGGACAGTCTTGGTCAGCTTCTTCCGGCCCCGTTTCTCCTCTTTCTCGACCCGGACCTCCCGTGAGGCTCCGGCCAGCGCCTTCTCGAACTGGGCCCGCATCTCCTCCGGCAGGCTCTCGAACACCCGCTGCGGTTCCCCCGAGAGAGTACGCGTCTCGATCACATTGTCAGCATGCAGCGACATCGACATGCTGCCCTCGGCCTCGACCAGTTCCCGAATGATCTCCTCACGCGTGCCCTTCATGTTCTCCGATATCAGGTCGATCATCTGCAGGACTTCGGAGAAGATATCGGCATAGTTCTCCAGGAAGCGCTGCTTGCAGGCCCGCAGGATCGCCTCTTCGATGTCTTCACCCGTACCGACGTCGGACAGTGCCATGGCCAGCAGTTCCTTGGCGTCGATCTGGAGATCCATCGGCGGGCCTCCTTTCTCATCGGGGGGGGAACGACGCTGAGTATAACGCCGGTTGTGATGGTTGAATACCCGCGATGAGGCAATCGATCCCATCCGAAATGACAGGGTAACCGATCAACCTCGCCGGCCCTGCTTAAGGATCGATAATCACATTTCCATCCCGGCCCCAATGCACCAGGAAGATGGGATCACCAAGTCCATTCTGTTGGTATATGTATCCGCCACCCTTCGTCGAATCCACTGCCACGCATTGCCATCCCTCGTCCATCTTGACTTCCATCCCGATGGGGGTCCGACCCCAGATCAGCCAATCGTCATGCTGCTGAAGTCGACCGGCCCGGCCATTGGTCAGGCGCCAGCCTTCGAAGCGCCAGTATCGCACGTTCGGTTCCGGAGTCGTGAGCGGTTCGGTCCAAACCTGGAAGGTGATGGTATCGCTCAGGGTGACCGAGAGAACGAAATGGGTGAGAGTGAAATTGAAATCCCAGCGGAGGGTGTCTTCCACCACTTCCGGTTGCATGCGCATCAGTTCGATCCACTCGATCAGATCGTAGAACGACTCACCGAAATCCCTCATCCAGACCGATCTCCATACCGCATTATGGAAAGCCCACTGTTCTTCATTGAACGCGGTATGTGGCGGACAGGGTACAGGAGGTGGTTCCCGCAGTTCTGCGAGGATATCCAGCCGGTCGGATTGATCGGTCACCTGAGAGCACCCGAGCGGCACCAGAAACAAAATTATGGCAGGGAGCCAGATCCGTTTCACACGATGCATGCGGAATAGCACCTGGCAGATCGATACCCTGATCTCTTCTCACTCGCTCACATAACGGCTTATTCCCCCCCGCTGTCCATGCACCACGACGGATATCCCCGAGTACGCCACGGGGGGGGTGACACCGCCCCTGGTTCCCGGCGACTATCTCAATGGAGTGAAACCTCGCCTCTTCGCCCGGCGTATATCGGGGAGGTATTGACCTAAATCATTTAGGCCATAAAGGG
>CAYSYY010000527.1:0-3025 GCA_964435265.1 uncultured Gemmatimonadota bacterium | reverse complement strand
GGCCATCGCCGCCTGCCCGCTGCCGGTCATCTCGGCGGTGGGGCACGAGATCGACTGGACGATCAGCGATCTGGTCGCCGACGTGCGCTCGCCCACGCCTAGCGCAGCGGCCGAGTTGGTGGCCTGGCCGGCGGCCGAAACGGGTCTGCGCCTCGCCGAGCTCGGCGGCCGGATGGGGAGCGCGGTACGCCGGCGGGTCGACGAACTCGATGAGCGGGTGCGCTGGTTCACCCGGGCCCACGGATTCCAGCAGATGCGTCTGCTGATCCGCGAACAGTTCCAGCGGCTCGACGAAATCATGCGTCTGCTTCCCGCCGGCCTGAGGCACCGCCTCGAGTCGGCCGGGGGGCGGTTGAACGAGAACCACTCCCGCCTGATACGTCTGCCCCCGCTGCGTCTCGAACGGGCTGCCGCGCGGCTCGAACAGCTGCGCCGCACAGCCGCCGCGCTCGGTCCCCAGGCCACCCTTGCCCGGGGGTACGCCGTCGCCCGCCGGCCCGGAACGGGCGACGTAATTCGCCGTGCCGGCGAGATCGCGGCGGGCGAGCAACTCGAGGTCCTGCTCGCTCGCGGGAGCCTCGAGGTGACGGTGGCGGGTCACGGCGAGGGTCTGGATCGTCACGATATCGATGCCACGGTTGTTGAGAACGGGAGAGAAAAATGAGCGGCGCGAAACAGAAACGGGATCTGCCCGCCTCCTTCGAGGAACGCATCGAACGCCTTGAACAGATCGTCGCGAGTCTGGAGCAGGGCGAGGCCCCCCTGGAGGAATCGCTCCAGCTCTTCGAAGAGGGAATCGAGCTCGCCCGGGCCTGTCAGGGCCAGCTCGAAGAAGCCAAAGAGCGGGTCCAGGTGCTGCTCAAGGCCGCCGAGGACGGGACGATCGAGACTGAACCGTTCATCGATGGAGAGGAGTCGCGGGGTGAACGGGACGGATGACTTCACCGCCTTCCTCCGGGATGTCCAGCGGCTCTGCAACACCCGGCTGGAGGAAGTGCTCGCCTCCCCCGAAGAACGCACCGACCATATTCACGAGGCGATGCGCTACAGCGTCTTCGCCGGCGGCAAGCGTTTCCGGCCGGCGCTGGTGCTCGCCGCGGGACGGACGTTCCACGCCGAGGCGGCGCCGCTGCTGGATCTGGCCTGCGGGATAGAACTCATTCACACCTATTCGCTCATCCACGACGATCTGCCCTGCATGGACGATGACGACCTGCGCCGCGGCAAGCCGACCCTGCATCGCGCCTTCGATGAGGGGATCGCAGTCCTGGCGGGGGACGCCCTGTATGCGCTCGCCTGTGAGATCATCGCCCGGGCCACCACCACCGGGATCGTTGCCGAGGTCGCCCGGGCCACCGGGACGCCGGGCATGATCGGCGGGCAGGCGGCGGATATCATGCTCGAAGGATGCGAGATCACCTCCGAGGATCTGTCCTATATCCACTCCCATAAAACCGGGTCGCTGATCACCGTATGTCTCACCACCGGTGCGGCGCTGGGCGACGCCACCCCGAACGAACTCGACCTCATGCGGGCCTTCGGCGAGCGGGTGGGGCTCGCCTTCCAGATCGTTGACGACATCCTGGATGAGACCGGCGAGACGGACGTCCTGGGGAAGACCGCCGGAGCCGACCGCGAACGTGACAAGAACACCTGGCCGCGGCTGCACGGTCTGGAAGTGTCACGTCGGAAGGCCCGGGAACTGGTTGAAGCGGCTAAAAACGGATTGGTCCTGCCCGGACGCGAAGGTATCATTTTTAATCTGCTGGCGGATTTCGTCGTGCAGCGCGTGATGTAGGGGCCCGTCGCGGAACACATGCCTCGCGTGCACCGAGGGCGCCGCAGCCGGCGGCCGCCTCACTCTGGAGCGGAGTGAGGGGAGGAGGACGGGTCATCCCGAGGAGGTTTTCCGGCACCATGTCGCTTCTGGAACGTATCGATTCCCCGGCCGATCTCCGGACGCTTTCGTCGGCTGAACTCACCGATCTGGCCGCCGAGATACGCGAATACCTGATCGGCGTTCTCTGCATAACCGGCGGTCACCTGGCCCCCAACCTGGGCATCGTCGAACTCACCATCGCCCTGCATGCGATCTTCGAATCCCCCGTCGACAAATTCGTCTGGGACGTCGGCCATCAGAGCTATGTGCACAAGCTGCTCACCGGCCGGCGGGACCGTTTCGACACCATCCGCCAGTACGGCGGGCTGTCGGGGTACACCAACCGCTCCGAGAGCAGTCACGATCCATTCGGCGCCGGTCACGCCTCGACCGCTATCTCGGCGGCGATAGGGCTGGCCCGGGCGCGCGATCACAGGGGCGAGGATCACGCCGTGATCGCCGTCATCGGCGACGGCGCCATGACCGGAGGGCTCGCTTACGAAGGGCTCAACAACGTCGGCACCTCGGGCTCGGACATCCTCATCATCCTGAACGACAACGACATGTCGATCGCCCCCAACGTGGGCGCGATCCACGAATACTTCACCACCGCCATCTCGAATCCGCTCTACAACAAAGCCAAGAACCTCATCTGGGAAACCACCGGCAAACTCCCCCTCGGCAAGACGGTCCGCTCGACGGTGCACAAGCTCGACGAGAGCATCAAGAACCTGCTCACCCCGGGGCTCATCTTCGAGCGGCTGGGGCTGCGCTACTTCGGCCCCGTGGACGGGCACGATATCGAAGGCCTGATGCGCCACCTCAAGGATATCCGGAAGATCCCGGGACCGAAGCTCCTTCATGTGAAGACGATCAAGGGGAAGGGTTACCAGCCGGCCGAGGAGGATGCCTGCTCCTTTCACGGCACCGGCGCTTTCGACAAGATCACCGGAGAGGGGAAGAAGAACAACGGCCCGCCGCTCTACACCGAGATCTTCGGGCAGAGCCTGGTCGAGGAATGCCGGCGGGACGAGAGGATCGTCGGCATCACCGGGGCCATGCCGAACGGCACCGGCCTCGATCTCCTCGCCGAGGCCATACCGGAGCGGTTCTATGATGTGGGTATCGCCGAGGGCCACGCCGTCT
>CAYSYY010000526.1:0-3037 GCA_964435265.1 uncultured Gemmatimonadota bacterium | reverse complement strand
CGGTGGTGACGGCACTGCGCGGAGATGCTCTCGAGATCACCGAAGCGGCGCTGAGCCTCCCGCCGCGCCTGCCCGGCGCTCAGACCCTCACCTTCGAGGTCGCGGGCGCGCATCTCGAGATAGAATGCGATCTCGTCCCGCACTTCGCTCTCGACATCGGGCTCGTAATCCGTTCGGCGGAAACAGCGCCTGATACGGGATGGGAGTGACATGACGGCTCAGGTCCCGGCGGTGTCCAACAGGGTACTCACGGCCCGGACGTGCTCCCGCCACCGGGCCGTCTCGGTTTCGAGGTGTTTCCTGCCCTTCCTGGTCAGCTCATAGAACTTCGCCCGTCGCCCGGTATCGTTGACACCCCATTCCGCGGTCAGGAGCCCCCGACCGGCCAATCGGTACAGCGCCAGGTAGAGGACTCCCTCTTCGATTTTGAGAAGCTCGGGATCGCGTTGTGCGATCCATCTCCGGATGGCATACCCGTGTTTGGGATCGTGAGCGACGGCGCTCAGGATCAGCAGGTCCAGGGTTCCGGTGAAGAGGTCGCTGCCGCTCATCTGGTTCCCCTCTGCCCGTGTCTCTTCCTCTGCTTCATGGTCTTCCTCCCCACCGAACCTGCCGGAGTAAGCCACCGGCTGCGGTCTGCGCTGGTATCCAGCCGGCGGCTGAATACTTATTTCAAAAAGGTATAATGATCTACGCTGCGATCGGGCGGATTGTTTCGTACCGGCACCGGCAGATTCCGTTCCGGATCGCTCCCCCCGGCTCGGTCCCGGATGGTCCGGGGGGGGAACCGCCCGGAGAAGACCGTGATTGCCTGCCGATCGGGGGTGGTGTACTTTCTCCCCTTCCCATCTTCCTGATCGATTCGCCGGTCAGTGAACCGCTGGCGGCTCGCGCCCGGTGCGGGTGCGTTGCTTTCCCGGGCAAGGGATGGAACCGGTGTCGAACGAGACCCTGGTGCTGGCCGCCACGGCGGCTTCGATCGGATTCCTCCATACAGTCCTGGGACCCGATCACTACCTGCCCTTCATCGTCATGAGCCGGGCCCGCGGGTGGTCGCCGGCCCGGACCGCCTGGATCACCCTCCTCTGCGGTCTCGGGCACGTCCTCAGTTCGGTCGTGCTCGGGCTGGTGGGGGTCGCCGTCGGGATCGCGGTCTTCCGGCTCGAGGCGGTCGAAGCCGTGCGCGGCAACCTGGCCGGATGGGCGCTGACCGCGTTCGGGTTCGCCTACCTCGTCTGGGGGATACGGGCGGCGGTGCGCTACCGGCCGCACCGGCACGGGCATGCTCACACCCACGCCCATGAACACGACCACGAGCCCGACCATGACCACGAGCCCGACCACGAGCACGACCACGACCACAAGCCCGACCACGAGCACGACCATGTCCACGTCGGGGTCCACGCCCATGCCCACGATACGCCGCAGAAGAACCTGACCCCCTGGGTCCTCTTCACCATCTTCGTGCTCGGCCCGTGCGAACCGCTCATCCCCCTCCTGATGTACCCCGCCGCCCGCGAGAGCGTCGGCGGGCTGGTGTTCATTACGGCCGTCTTCGGCCTCGTTACGATCGGGACCATGCTGGGGATCGTGATGCTGGCCTCGTGGGGGATCAGCTTTGCCCGGCTGGGGCGGCTGGAGCGCTACACCCACGCCCTGGCCGGGGCCGCGATCCTGCTCTCCGGTCTCGCCATCCAGATGCTGGGATTGTAGACCCCTGACATAGTCAGGTGTAGCGCGTTGACCGGAGCGCCGAGGGGGGGGTACGATGGCCGTCGAGCCCACATGGCGTACGGCCCACAGCGAAGGTAGGATATCCATGCTCAATGCCTCCCCCCGTGATCCGCTGAACGATCACGGCTACACGACCTGGCAGCTCACCGCCCTTGTGACCTTGCGGATGTTCATCGGGTGGCATCTGCTCTACGAGGGCCTGGTGAAGCTCTTCAATCCCTACTGGTCATCGGCGGGCTACCTCAGTGAATCACGATGGATCTTCCGGGGGTTCTTCACCTGGATCGTGGACCATCCCGGCATCCTGAAGCTCGTCGATATCCTCAACGAGTGGGGCCTGGTCCTGATCGGACTGGGACTCATGCTCGGTCTCATCACCCGCCCGGCGGCGATCGCAGGGGCGATCCTGGTCTTCCTCTACTGGCTCGCGAACCCGCCCTTCATCGCCTTCCGCTACTCCATGCCCCCCGAGGGCAGCTACATCATCGTGAACAAGAACCTGATCGAGGCGGCGGCGCTGCTCGTGCTCGCCCTCTTCCCGACCGGGAAGAACATCGGCCTTGACCGGCTGCTCTTCCTCTCCCGGAAGGACCGGTAGCCGAGCACCGTCACACGAGGAGTGGAGGGATCGACATGAACCAGGAAGAGATGCGGAACCCGAACGAGCCCACCGGAGCCGAAGCGGCTCCCAGGGCCGGCGAGACAGCCATGCCGGACACCGCCCCGACCCCGCCGGCACCGGCCGCGACCGTCGCCCCCGACGGCGTCGAACGCCGTGACATCCTCAAAGCGCTGGCCGGCGTGCCCCTGGTAGGCTGGCTCTTCTGGCGGGCTTTCAGGAAGAAGGGCCTGGATGATTTCAAGAAGCAGCAGATCCTCGAGGAGCTGGGGGACCTGCAGGCACCCGCCTTCATCTCCGACCTGCGGCACGCCGCCGGTCCGAAGATACGCCTCGGGATCATCGGCTACGGCGGGGAGGGGAACTGGCTCACCCGCTGCGCCGGCTTTGCCACCAAGGCGACGACCGATGCCTGGACCGAGGCCGTGGCCCGGGATCCCAAGCACACCGCCCTGCGCGACTTCATGAACCAGCCCGATCTGAACGTCGAGATCACCGCGGTGTGCGATGTTTTCGACAAACGGGCCGAGGCGGTCATGGATGCGGCCCGGAACACGACCCGGCCCGGAGGCGAAGGCAAGCCCGTACCGGAGGTGAAACGGTATCGGCACTACCGCGATCTGCTGCAGTCGGGGGACGTGGACGCCGTGATCATCGCCACCCCCGACCACTGGCACTCCCGCA
>CAYSYY010000525.1:0-3041 GCA_964435265.1 uncultured Gemmatimonadota bacterium | reverse complement strand
TCACCGGCGGGTGGGTGTGGGGGAACGGGCATGAGCTCGAACTCGTCCTCACCGCCGGGCGGCGCGATTATCCCGAGGAGGGGCCCCGGCCCGACGGCCGGCACCTGGGCGGCGAGCTCACCGGGCGCCTTTCCTCCTATACCCCCTGGGGCGGATGGATCACGGGGTATCTGGACCGCTCCGACTACGCCCGCCAGACCCTGGTCTACAACGATGCCACCGACCTGCGCCTGGCGGCGGGGCCGGTGTGGCGTCCGACCGACGCCTGGGAGGTCCGTTTCGGCGCGGGTATCGCCGGTCACCGGGCGACCACCTTCACCGATACCTCCTACGTGGACATCTTCGGCGTGACCCGGATCGCCGACTCGTGGACCCAGCCCTTCCTCTCAGCCGAGCTGAACATCATGACGCTCCGGGGATTCTGGGCTTTCATCACCCTCGAGGGGGGCCGGCGCGACTACACCGGCTCGACCGACTGGGACAGCGACTTCCTGTACCTGGACCTGAGCGCCATGGCAGAGATTCCCCTCGCCCGGGGGCTGGCGCTCCAGGTGCTCGCGAACATTACCCCGGAGAGACACCGGGAACCGGATGACAACACCGTGACCAACTATCTCTCGGTCGACCTGCTCTACCGGCTCCGCTAGAAGCCATTCGGAGTGACCGGCGATCCGGGGAACATGAAAGGATGAGAACGATGCAGACCACACCTCTCCGATGGCTGGCACCGCTCGCGGCAGCCCTGGCGCTGCTGGCCGCCGGCTGTGATGAGAATCCTGCCGCGGTGAATCAGGATCTCGCCGCCATCCGGGATCTGATCGCGGCCGAGGCCGATTTCTTTACCGTCGATCTCTTTTCCGCCGAAGGGGCCGAGGACCCCGATACGCCCATCCCGGGCCGGATCCTGGCCGACATCGTGCCGTGGCGGTGGGGCCGTCAGATCCTGGAGGTCGAGCGTGACATCGACATCTCGATCGACTCCTCGGCCGATCCGGCCGTGGCCACGGTCACCTGGAATGCCACCCTCACCGGGCTTCTCCACATCATCGACACGACCGGGACGGCACATGCCAAGGATCTCGAGGACAATGCCGTACGCTACGCCACCTTCGTCCGCGCCGGCAACGTGACCGGACCCAACCGCGGCTGGCGTATGACCTCGATTAGCGGCACGACCATCGTAAGCAATCCTCACACGGTCGGTATCACCGGGGTGACCCTGACCACCACGGGCGGTTTCGATACCACCTTCACCGACGTGAGCACGCTGGTGGCACGCGAGGATATCCCGGTCTTCGCAGCCCAGGATACGGTCACCCTGACCGTCACCACCGGGAACCCCGACGACATCGTCCTGATCCACTACCCGGCCTGGGCGGCGGGGCACAACGACCGTCACCATGTGCGCAGCCGGATGCGCAACAACGGCAACGGCACCTTCTCCAGCGGCTGGGTGACCCGGGGAATGGTGTGGCGCAACGGCCAGCTCCGCAATCCGGTACGGTACGTCACCATCGAAGTGCTGAGCCGTTCCACTCTCTTCGACGATACCGCCCCCTACGATTCGGTATCGTGGAGTTTCGTGTACCGCGTGGACCTGCCCTGACGCGGCCGGCCCGAGACGTTCGACCGGAAGGGGTCTCCGGTTTCTGCGGCCGGGGACTCCTCCTTTTTCTCTTTCCCCGTTCCGATCACTCTCTGCCTCGGTACCTCCCGGTGGGATCCTCTCCGAAGGACTGGTCGTCGTCTCCAGGGAAGGGTCCGCCGGCTGGGCCGGGGGGATGAGCGTTGACCCCGTCCCGGCTCCTTCGTAGTGTTCTGGGTACGGACACCGAGCCCGACCGAGAGATCCTCCCAACGACAGCTTCCCGGACGCCGCCGGGATAAGACCGCGGATGGTGCCCATGACGAGGCGCAAGCTCATTACGATCCTGTTCGTTCTCATCGCCGTCCTGCTGCTCCTGCGGGAGGTGACGGTCATCTTCCTGACCGACGCCTGGTGGTTCACCGCGGTCGGCTACGTGAGCGTGTTCTGGAAGACGCTCGGCAGCCGGATCGCGCTCTTCATCCTCTTCGCCGCCCTCTTCCTGGTCTTCTTCTACACCAACCTCTGGGCGGTCTCGCGGCGCGGGGGGGGGCGCTGGCGCGAGTTCTACTCCGACCTGCGGGTGCCCGGCGAGATCCTGGAACGGGTCCGCCGGCTGCTGTTCATCGGCCTCGGGGTGGTGATCGCCATCGGTGTGGGCGCCTGGGCTTCGGACAACTGGCTGGTCGTGCTGCAGGCCCTGAACGCCCGGCCGTTCGGGGTCACCGACCCGATCTTCGGCAAAGATCTCGGTTTCTACGTCTTCACCCTGCCGCTCCTGACCTTTCTGAAACAGTGGTTGCTCCTGGTGCTCGCGGTCACGGCCGCGGCGGTGTTGCTGGTCTACTGGGAGAGCAAAGCGCTGGGGTGGGCGTACGAGAAGCCCTACATCAGTCCGCGGGTGCGGCTGCACCTCATTTTCCTCGCCGCCCTCCTCTTCCTGCTGCTGGCGCTGCATTTCCAGCTCGAGATCTACCGGCTGCTGTACTCCGAACAGGGCGTCGTCTTCGGCGCGTCCTACACCGATATCCACGCCGATCTCATCGCCTTCCGCATCATGATCGGCTGCTCGGTCCTGCTCTTTGCCGCCATGGTCACGGGGCTGTGGCGCAAGGACGTGCGTATCCCCCTCTTCGCGGTCGGGGTCTACCTGGTCGTCCTGGTGCTGACCACCGGGCTCTTTCCGGCCGCGATGCAGCAGTTCATGGTGGAGCCGAACGAGGTCACCAAGGAGCGCCCGTACATCGAGCACGCCATCACCTACACCCGCTACGGGTACGGCCTCGATCGGGTGACCGAGCGGGACTTCCCCGCCACCCTCGATCTCGAAGCCGCGGACATCGAGCGCTACGCGGGCACCTTCCAGAACATCCGGCTCTGGGACTGGCGGCCGCTGCGGCAGACCCTCAGCCAGCTGCAGGAGATCCGGCTCTACTACCGTTTCCAGAGCCCCGAT
>CAYSYY010000524.1:0-3044 GCA_964435265.1 uncultured Gemmatimonadota bacterium | reverse complement strand
GGGTCCAGGTCTCACCGGCGTCGGTGGACTTGTAGACTCCGTTCCCGTGCGATGAAGAGCGGGCATGCATCGCCTCGCCCGTGGCCACATAGACGATGTTGTGGTCGGAGGGGGCGACGGCGATGTAGCCGATGCTCAGGTTCCCGTTCTGATCGAAGATCGGCCGGAAGCTGATGCCCTGATCCTCGCTCTTCCATACCCCTCCCGATGCCGCCCCGATATACCAGACCTTGTTCTGGCCATCGGGGACGCAGATCGCGCTGGTCCGCCCCGAGAAAGTCCACGGGCCGATGTGTCGCCAGCTGATCTGGTCGAGATCGTCCGTGTCGATGGCGGTCTGGGCGAACGTGGCGGCGGCGGGGAGAGAGAGAAGGAGTGCGAGCATCAGCGATGCGAACACGCGGATCCTGTTTTCTCTCATTGGTCGTCCTCTGGTTTCAGTGAGCCGATCCCCGGAGTGGAGGGGGTGGGAGGGGGACCGGTGGAGTCTGTCGGTTGAAGGTCGGCATATCGGTCGAACGATAGTACACCGGCGGAGCCGGCATAAGAGAAAAATCACTCATGATCGTCACCCGGTGCCCTGATCCCGTACCGGGCTGCGAGTTCCCGCAGCAGGGCATCGGCACTCAGGAGAACAGCGTCATGTCGGCGAGCCAGGATCAGATAGAGGAGATCGTACACAGAATGACGGGCGATGCAGGCGAGCGAGAAAGCCTCATGGAACAACTGGCGGCCGTCGGTGAATTCATCGATGAATGCCAGGCCCTGCTCGATGGCGTCCTCACAGAGGGCGATCGGCACCCGGTCTTCCCAGAAGCAGGCGAACGGTCGCACTCGGATCGGGAACGACGATCATCGCCCGCGATCCTCCCGAAGGAGTTCGACCGGGTCGGACAGGTCGTATCCGGCGAAGCGGATCTGCCCCGCGCTGATATCACTGACGATCTCGGCTCGTCGTTCGCGGGCGTCGGACGCGAGGCCGAGACCCCGGGCCAGGGCTACGATCGCCTGCTGGGTGATGCTCCGGTGCTCCCGGCGGGCCCGTTCCTTCAATCGGCGGTAGATATTCTCGGGAAGGTTCCGTACCTGCAGGGTCGGCATTATCGGTTCCTCTCATCTGTCCTGATCCGGGCTCCCCGAAAGCCGGGGAGCCCGATGAACAGGATTTCAGAGCCGGTGTTCGGAATCCGAACAGGCCGGAATAACGGGACCGGTGAACGCCCCGGCACACCTCTGCATTACGGTGATTGCATTATGCATGCAATATGCATGTCATGTCACGGCGGCGGCAGCCGGAACTGGTCGGGGCGGTTCTGGATTACCTTCCGGAGCCAGGCCTCGGGATACCCCCGTTCGCGGCTGCGGATGTAGCCGTCGTTGTAGTTCATGATGAGGCTCTCCCCCAGGGCCCGCCAGCGTACCACCAGCTGTTCGGCGTGGATGGTGCAGTAATCGGTCAGGTACGCCGCGGCCAGGGCCGGATCGCGGGCCACGAGCTCGGCCGCCGTCTTCTCCACGGCCGGCTGCCGGGCCAGGAAGGCGCCCTCGATCTCGCTCTGCACCGCCCGAACGTCCTGGATCATCTCCGAATACATGAGGTGGCTGAAGTTGGAGACGAAGTTGAAGACCCACCAGGCCGCATCCCAGGAGAAATCCCGCATGGTGCCGATGGTGTAGGACTCCGGCAGAGCGGTGATGCAGCAGTAGAAGGGCGCGTAGCAGGCGAAGTTGGTGTCGTCGGGGCTGTACCACATCACCCCGCCCACCGGATCGGGCAGGCCCGCCCGGGACTGGCTGACGAACGAGAAGGCCGTCTGCTGGGTCGAGATGGGACGCTCCCAGCTGTAGGCGACCCCGTCAACCTCCCAGTGCAGGGAGCGGATCCGGAGGGGGCTGCCGTAGGGGCCGGCGTCGACCCCCTGGGTCATATCGAAAGGGGTGCCCTCGTAGTGGTCGCGCATCAGGGCGAAGACATCCCCGACCGTGAGCTTCTCGTCGGGCCGGATCGAGAGGGGATAGCGCTCCGCCCCCGGCACGCCGCGGTGGTAGTCGGCCGACAGCCCGAGCGAGGGCGCGGCCCGGCGGAAGATGCTCCAGACACGGGCCTCGGTGACCCGCAGTTCCGCGGCGTCGGCGGGGCAGTACGCTTCGCAGTAGCTGAAGGGTTCGCCGGACGCGGGGTCGTACCAGCCCCTCTCCACGGCGAAGGAGATGACGTTCCCTGAGTAGAGGCAGTTCTGCGGATCGTTGAGGGGGAAGGTGCCGATCCGGGCCTTGTTGGCGTGGGCCGAGATGTGCCCGTCGGGGATGCGCACCGCCACCCAGATCGCACCGGTGCCTCCCTGCCCGGGACCGATCATCTCGAGAATCCAGGCCTCGGTCTTGTCGCCGATCGAGAACGACTCCCCCGAGGACCGGTAGCCGTACTCGGCCACCAGTCCGGTCATGACCTCGATCGCCTCCCGCGCCGTCCGGGAACGCTCCAGGGCGAGCTGCATCAGGGCCGGGTAGCTGAGCAGCCCCTGCCGGTTGGTGAGCTCGCGGCGGCCGCCGAAGGTGGTCTCGCCGATCGCCACCTGGTTCTCGTTGATGTAGCCCACTACGGCATAGGTATGGGGGACCTGCCGGATCTGCCCGCCGGCGACGCCCTCGACGAAGCTGTCGGGCGCGTGATCGGAGGCCGGGGTGTATTCGAGATGGCTCAGGAACTCCCCGTCGCAGGTGTAGGTGATAAACACCGAGCCGTCGGTGCTGGCACCGGCCGAGACCAGGAGGTTGGTGCAGTTGTCCTCCAGCGGGATCACCTGCTGGGCCGGGGAGACGGTCGGGATGCAGACCAGAGCGGCGAGGGCGAGGGTGATCGGGAGGAAGATGCTCCGTCTCATGACAGATCCTTTCTCCGGAGTGGAACCGAAGCTGTGTGATTCGGGCGGGAACGGTACGGGGTGAGTGTATACCCGTTCGGGCCGAGCGTGCATCCTTCAGTGAGTCGCGGAGGGAGCGTGGGGGACGCCCTCCAGGGGGTGCGGTGGGCCGGGCCCCAG
>CAYSYY010000523.1:0-3051 GCA_964435265.1 uncultured Gemmatimonadota bacterium | reverse complement strand
AACAATTTGAGACCCGGGTCCACAAACGTCTTATCGACATCTACGATTCCACGCCCCAGACCGTGGACGCGCTCATGAAGCTCGAGCTGCCCGCGGGCGTGGATGTGGAGATCAAGGTCTGAGACGGAAGAGACGATGAAGGGGCTGATCGGAAAGAAGCTGGGCATGACCCAGATCTTCTCTGCAGACGGCGAGGCTGTTCCCGTCACCGTGCTGGAGATCGCTCCCAGCACCGTCCTGCAGGTGAAGACGCTCGAGAAAGACGGCTACGAAGCCATCCAGATCGGGTACGGACAGAAGAAGCTGCATCGCCAGAGCAAGGCGAACCGCACCCGCGCGGAAGCCGCCGGGCTCGAAGCCGCGCCGCTGCGGGTGCGTGAATTCCGCACCCCCGACGCCTCCCGCTTCTCGGTCGGGGACGCAATCACGGTCGACTTCTTCCAGATCGGTGACCGGGTCAAGGTGCGGGGCACGTCGAAGGGACGCGGTTTCACCGGAGCGATGAAACGGCACGGTTTCGGCGGCGGGACACGCGCCTCGCACGGAGGCGGTCCCAGTCATCGGGGGGTGGGATCGGCGGGCATGAGCGCCACGCCCGCCCACACCATGAAGGGGCGCCGGCTCCCGGGGCAGTATGGGAACACGAAGGTGACCGAGAAGAACCTGACCGTGGTCGAGGTCAACGCCGAGGAGCAGATCCTCATCGTACGCGGTTCGGTGCCCGGTCCGGTGAGCGGTCTGGTACGGATCGAGCTGGTGGGCTCGGAACCCCGCCTCTATACCCCGGCGAGCGGGTTCGCGGCCGTTACCGAGACCACGGTTGACGAACCGGCCGCAGACGACTCCGAGCCGGAGCCCACCGCCGGGGAACCGCCCGCCGATGAGATCGAAACGAAGGCCGCGGCGGAGGTGCCGGAGGAAACCACCGGAGATACGGGCGCGGAGGGCGCCGGAGAAGCCGCCGGCGAGAACACCGGGGAGACGGTCGGCCACGATGAGGCCGCCTCCGAGGCTGAGGAAAAGAGCGAGTAGGACACGATGGCGACACTGAAGGTATACGATACCAGCGGCGCCCTGAGCGGGGCCACGGTCGAGGTCGATGACCGGATCTTCGCCGCTCCGGGAGGTGAGCACCTCCTGTACGAGGCGACGGTCTTCCACCTGGCCTCGCGCCGGCAGGGAACGCACAAGACCAGGGAGCGGTCCGAGGTGCGCGGCGGAGGCCGCAAGCCATGGCGCCAGAAAGGAACCGGGCGGGCCCGTTCGGGGAGCACCCGGAGCCCGATCTGGCGGGGGGGCGGCACCACCTTCGGTCCCCGGCCGCGCGATTACACGAAGAAGCTCCCGGCCAAAGCGTCACGGAAGGCCCGCACGGCCGCTCTCTCGGTCAAGTACCGCGCCGAAGCCGTCTTCGCCACCGAACCGCTGCGTCCGGCCGAGCCGAAGACACGTGAACTGGCCGGTCTGCTCAAGACCATGAACCTGGCCGACCGGAAGGTCCTCTGGCTGATGGCCGAGGGCGACGACAACGCCCGGCTCGCCTCGCGCAATCTGCCGGCCTGCCGCACCCTGCTGGCCGTCAATGCGAGTGCCTACGACATCCTCAACTCCGATGTGGTGCTGATCGAGACCGACGCCATCGGACCGCTGCAGGAGATCCTGATCCGATGAAGAGTGCCCAGGAGATCATCATCAGGCCGCTGATCACCGAACGGGCGGCCATCCTCACCGAAGAGGAGAACAAGGTCGTCTTCGAGGTGGCCGTCGATGCGAACAAGAACGACATCAGGCGGGCGGTCGAAGAGCTCTTCGACGTCACGGTGGTGGCCATACGCACGATGAACGTCAAGGGGAAGCTGAAGCGGATGGGCCGCTTCGAGGGACGGCGCCCGTCGTGGAAGAAGGCCATCGTAACGCTGTCGAAGGATGACTCGCTCGACTTCTTCGAGGGAGCGTAGAGAACCATGGGTCTGAAGAACTACAAGCCGACCACGCCCGGGCAGCGGTTCATGCAGGTGAGCGATTTCGAAGAGGTCACCACCGACCGTCCCTTCAAGCCGCTCACCGCGCCGATGCGTAGTTCAGGCGGACGGAACAACCACGGGCGCATGACGGTGCGACACCGTGGCGGCGGTCATAAGCGCCGCTACCGGATCATCGATTTCAAGCGCGACAAGCGGGAGATCCCCGCGGTCGTCGAGACGATCGAATACGATCCGAACCGCTCGGCCCGGATCGCCCTGCTGAAATACGCCGATGGCGAACGCCGGTACATCCTGGCCCCCAACGGCCTGAAGGTCGGTGATCCCGTCTCGGCGGGCGAATCGGTCGATGTCAAACCCGGCAACGCCATGCCGCTAGCCCGGATTCCGCTGGGCTCGTTCATACACAACGTCGAGCTCAAACCCGGCAAGGGCGGCCAGCTGGCCCGCGGGGCCGGTACCGCGGCCCAGCTCATGGCGCGCGAGCGGGGTTACGCCATCCTGCGGCTGCCCTCGAAGGAAATGCGTATGGTCCCCCAGAGGTGCTTCGCCACCATCGGTCAGGTCGGCAATCCCACCCACGAGAACGTGGTCTGGGGGAAAGCGGGCAAGAGCCGCCACCGCGGCCGGCGTCCCCGGGTGCGCGGAGTGGCCATGAATCCGGTTGATCACCCCCACGGCGGGGGTGAGGGCAAGTCGAGCGGCGGCCGTCATCCGGTGAGCCCCTGGGGTAAACCCACCAAGGGGCACAAGACACGACAAAAGGGCAAGGATTCTGACAAGTACATCCTGCGTCGCAGGAACGTGAAGAAGTAAGGAGTCGAGGGCGGATGTCGCGATCTCTCAAGAAGGGCCCCTGGATCGAACCCTACCTCATCAAGAAGGTAGAGGAGATGAACCGGAGCGGGGAGAAGAAGGTCATCAAGACCTGGGCCAGGCGTTCGACCATCCCCCCCGAATTCGTCGGGCACACCTTCGCCGTGCATAACGGCAACAAGTTCGTACCCGTGTACATCTCCGAGAACATGGTCGGTCACCGGCTCGGTGAATTCGCTCCGACGCGCACCTT
>CAYSYY010000522.1:0-3052 GCA_964435265.1 uncultured Gemmatimonadota bacterium | reverse complement strand
ATTGTTAATGCCATTCTCGGGCTCAGTTCACGATTTGACTTTTACCGCACTCTCTAGATGGCGCCAGATGAATTGGGCCGGCGCGCGCTCAGTTTGTCGTACAGCAGAGCGAACGTCCGGTCACGGTCCACGTGATAGCAGCGCAGGATGGTACCGAGCGAGCCGGTGAAGCGGTAGCACAGGTCCCAGCCTACCTCCGGACAGGGGGTTTCATCCCAGCAGGCGAGGCCGGGATCGACCAGCGCGGCGATGTCGCCGAGGTCAAAGAAACCCTTCCTGGGACTGGAGAAGGCGGGATCGCGGTGACGGTATTCGTGTAGGTACCTTCCCAACTCGCCGTGGGGCTGCACGAAGCGTTCGGATTCCTCCATCGGGCAGCGCAGGTAGGTGCCGGTGTCAAAGAGGACGAACGAGAGGGGCGAGTGGAAGAGCAATCGGGCCGCGCGCACGTCACCAAAGACATTGAAGTTGTAGCATTTCTCTGGCCAGCGCGTGCGCAGGTGCCAGAAGGCAATCACCCGGTCGACGATGCGTGGCTCGAGTAGTAGCGCGGAGGCCATGTCGGTCGCCGCGCCCAGACCGACGACCCACAACGGGTCCTCCGGCGATCCCGCCAGCGCACGCTCGATGATAAAGTCCACGCCCTCGGACCTAGAGGGCTCAAACTGGTACTGCATGGGATGCGACCCGTGCAGGACAGGCCAGCGGCCTGCCATGCCCGCCTTTTCGAGGACGGTCTCGATCTCGCGCACGGAGTGAGCCACGCCACCCGGACCTCCCCGCTGGTTGTCAAAGTTGGCCCCGACAAAGCCCTCGATCTGGAAGCGTTCCGGCGAGAGGATGGCGAGGGCGATAGCCCACTGATCGTCGATCTCGTTCTTGGCGTCGCTGTCGATGATCACGCGCAGCCGTTTTCCGGCCGGGGGGATGTGGGGCACGACGCGGTCCTTTGGGTCTGGATCCCAGTCCACCGTCACCTCCAGGGATGGCCGAGAAGGCCATCTACCATCATCCAATCTACCTATTGCGCGTAGCGCTCGTGCGGGTTCGGCGTGTCGATGCGCGACTCGACGTCGTCGGAGATGGCATTGTCGATCTCGACGTAGCGCGGCTCGCGCACGCCGGCGAGGGCCACATCGACATAGGCGTCAGAGAGGACATGGTATGGCTCGTGGTGCAGCAAGACTCGGATTTTCCCAAGCGTTCTGTCGCAGCGGCACTGGAAGAGCTGTTTCATGTCACAAGGGTTGATAACTAGTCCAAGTAGAGTCTATCTCTGGCATAGCATAGATAACCGGATTGGTAGATCATCTTGCGATATTGCGTTTGGGTCACGCCATGGCGCGACACTTTTCCTTTCCAGTCATAACATTCAGGATCATCAAGGACCGCTTTACACGCTTCCATTACATTGACCAACATGATAGTACCTGCATCAACGAGCCCGTGCCCCGGATATAGACCGTCGAATTCATCCATACGAGCGGTGAGCTTTACTAGTTCGTTGTAGAGAGCTTCGACAGAAGCGTATTTCGCATACGGATTGCCCGGCTTGGTACCGCCAATGCCAACTGCTCCGAAGCACGCGTCGTCACCGCAGAAAAAGATCCGGTTTCTCTTGTCCAAAAAGCCTGCATGGCCGCAGGAATGACCGGGCAGGAATACCAACTCGATTTCGTGTCCACCGCCCAAGTCAAACATGAAGCCGTCAGGAACACCGACAATCTCATATTCCTTGAAGGGTACAAGGTCGTCCCTGTCAAACTCTGTCCAGATGCAGTTGCCGTTTACATCGAACAGGTAATCCCAGATGTCCGGCTTTATGACTGCCTGTAGGTTACAGACTTCATAGTCATGGCAATAGACCTTACTGAACTGGAAGTTGCCGTAGGCATGATCAAAGTGGGCATGGGTATTGACGACATACAGAGGCATGTCGCCGATGATCTCTCTTACGAGGCCCTTCAAGTCACCAACACCGAAACCTGTATCTATCAGCATTGCTCTTTCCGGCCCGACGACAAGATATATCCAGGGGTCTCCCATTCCGTCCAGGCTTTCGGTGTAGATGCCGTATACGTTGGCTCGGAACTGATAGACCTCTGCGTAGGGATTGATGTCATATAGCTTCTTGATATTGGTGTGTTCTCTCAAGAGCTTGGCATAAGCCCATCGGATAGGGTTTTCGGGTTCTCTCCAAAGTATACGTCTGGACTTCAGTGGTGAGTTGATCGGTCTTTGCTTTCCGAGTGCTTGCTCTGCCATTTATACACTCCTTTTGCACGGTGGGAGACCATTGATATGGGCTCGTTTCCTGCAGGTGGACTCTGAGTTACCTCCTGCCTTGCGCTCACATACTGGGCGTGAGGCGAGCCGCATCCGGGAGCGCAGTGAGCGAAGCATCCACGCTAACGGTGCGGGTCAGCCGCACTCAAGAACATCAAGGTCGCCTTCTCACTCATATCGTGGCTTGCTAGCAGCCACCCAACTGAGGATCCCTACATTCTCCTCAACGCACATACCGATCGTGCAACGCCGCCAGGTCGATCCGCGATGCAACGTCATCCGAGGTCTCGCTATTCAGCTCCACAAAGCGCGGCTCGCGCACGCCGGCCAGCGTCACGTCGACGTAGCGGTCCGAGAGCACGTAATCGAGCAGCAGGCGACCTACGTCCAGCACGTCGATCTCTGGGAACGCCTCCGCCATCAAGCGCTGGAATACCCCGCTGGTCAGGGGGCGCATCAGGATCACGCCCACGTCCTGCTCCCCGGCCTGGCGGATGATACCTTGACGGTTATGCCAATCCGAGGAGTGGTGGCTGCAATCAAATGAACGGCCTTCTCTTGACCACGCGGCTGGCGCTGGACGGTCCGGCCAGAAAGGCCCTGTGACCAAGGCAGCGACGACAAGCGCATGGACGGGATGGCGATTGTATGCGCACGACACTCAACCACCGTACACCAACGGGGCCCGAGATGCCTAGTCCTCAGGTCCAGTTCTAGCAGTTTGTCGGAGAGAGCCAACTGGTAGTAGACTACAGGTATGACCAGA
>CAYSYY010000521.1:0-3061 GCA_964435265.1 uncultured Gemmatimonadota bacterium | reverse complement strand
TGCTTCTTCCAGAGACTCGATTTTCTCACTCAGCTTTTCGAGGATGATGAAATAGTTGTCTACAAGCACATCAATCAAGGCATATGAGAGATAATCGGCTCCCACTCTTCTGATACGGCTTTTATCGTTTCTTATTCTCTCTCTCACAGAATGAAAGATATCCACTTGGGTCTCCTGAAACGAAATAACGAAATTGTGCCCCAGGATAATACTGACCTGCTCCGCTTTTATCTCGTATCCATACGTATCGATGGAGACCATTTTGAGGACCACGAATACGTAATCCTCGAAAATCTCGATTTTTGGACGTTGTCCGGTATTTAGGATGTCTTCAAGAACGAGGGGATGAATGCCGAAGCGGCTCCCTATCTCCTGTATGGCCTTGACGTCATGAAGGCCAGTCAGGCTTATCCACGTAACAGTAGCCTCATCCCTGAAAGGGAAACACTCCCCGACTTGTTGCACTTCTTTTTCATGCCAGGCTTTTTCACCATAGTCGATTATTCTGATCCCGACCTTTTCTGCCCTTTTCTCTCCAATGTGAACAAGGCTTCCTGGTGGCAACCCGGTTTTTACTGATCTTTTCTTGAAAAGCCTACCCATGTGTCACCCACATTTCCTAATAATCGGAGTTGAAGGTCAAGCGGAACTATTTGACTTCAGACCATTTCTGGCAGAGACTGGTCAAAAACGTTAATGTTGTTGAATTACCAGACGAATTTCTCATTGTGCATTGATTAGATATAATGCTTGTACTTTCTGGTCAAGCATAAAGAGGAGGGATGCCAGCGGATACAATCCGCTTCCGATTTCCTTTAAATTGAGGGTGCCCGCAGAAAAGTAGATATTGATCGGACTGTCGTAATCGAATATGCTCAGGATACCAGACCCGGCTGACGTATACACTGCCCAAAGATTCTGACCCGTATTCAAGCAGAGGAAAAACTGTAAATGGGATCTGAATTCTCAAGGAAAAAACTCTATGATTCTGTTATAGAAGGCCACCCCTACGCCCTTTTTATTGTGGACAAGGATCTCAAGATCCGGGAATTCAATCCAGCAGCTGAAAAACTGACAGGATGGCAGAAAGAGGAAGTCATTGGAAAATCATATTCTGAGATCTTGAAAAGTGATATCTGTGAAAGAAATAGCCCATTCATGGAACCATCCAAGGAAAGAAGGACCTGTATCGGGCAAGATACAGCCATCAAAACGAAATCCGGTCAGGAGGCCGCTGTACTTTTTTCTGCTACGTCTTTCTGGAACAACGGCCAGTTCACAGGAGGTCTCGGGATATTCATAGAAGCAACAGAGATCAAGAAAACGGAAATCCAGAAACAGAACATCATTTCCATATTCACCCACGATCTCAAGGCACCATTAGCCATTGCCGGCGCTTACCTTTTTAGAGTCATTGACGGGAAAGCAGGAGAGCTCACAGACAAACAGATGCAGTATCTGATGGCTGCCAAGAAAGAGATTCTGAAGCTGGACGGCTACATCCACAGATTTCTTGACGCCGTGCGCTTCCAGATGGGACAAATTCCACTCTATTTCATGCCTTGCGGCATAGAAAAAACTCTCCATGAGATTATAGAAGGATTTCAAATAAAGGCGAGCGAAAAGAACATATCAATCATCCTCGATCTGCCCAATGTACTTCCGCCAAGTGTACTGATCGACAAACAGCAGTTTGAAAAGGCTGTCAGTAATCTGCTTGACAATGCCATAAAGTATTCCCCCGAAGAAAGCAAGGTCGTGATCAGGGCCATGGAAAAAGAGGATTCCATTCTCTTTGAAATCAGAGACCAGGGCATAGGGATATCCCAAGAAGACCTGCCTCATATTTTCGAATACTTTTATCGCTGTAAAGACAAGGTGGGTCAGGTAACAGGAGCCGGTCTGGGTCTGGCTATAGTCAAAGGCATCATAGAATCCCACGGCGGAAAAATATGGGCCGAGAGTGTGCCTGGAGAGGGAACCAGCTTCTTCTTCACGATACCAAAGACGGAAACCGGCAAAAACCGATAGCTACCCTTACAGCCATGTCGCTCAATCGAAACCTGTACTGCCTTCTTCTGATAATTTTTTTCGTTCTCGAAGCCTTTATCGGGCGTTCATCAGCAGCTAAGGACAGTTACGATTTCGCACCCTTGGACGCTAGTCTAGTCCTGGAAAAAATCGAAAGGGACACACTCAAAGGGGGGCTTACTGCCGATGAATTAGGCCATGAGCTGAAGCGCGTAAACGATTTTCTTTCTCTGGGCAATCAGTGCTTGGAGTCCACGCAGACACAGCTTAACAGGATCAGTGGATTACTTGAAGCCATAGGCCATGAGGTCGAAGGGGAGCCCAGGGAGATAGCACAGGAGCGAAAGTCGTTGCTCGATCAGAAGACATCCCTGGAGAAACGGCTGGCAGAATGCCGGGTTCTTGTGCTGAAGGCTGAAGATGTCAGAGCAGAAATCGGCGTCAAGCGACGGGAGTTGCTTGCGCGCAGGCTGTTCCACAGGGAAGCCGACCTCCGCATGCTAACGGCAGAGGGTCTTCGTAGCACAGGTCAATGGCAAACGGCCGTGAAGGATTTTGTCATTCATCGCAGTGGCCTTGAGCATCTGACTGCGAAATCCAGGTCTCTGCTGCTGCTGTTGCTTTCATTTGGAGCGGTATCAGGTCTCTGGCTGCGGCTCAGGTTGCGCCAACTGGCAGTCGCCATGGCCGGAGACAGCTTTTCTGATCGTCTGATCCGTTCCGCTCTGGTTTCTGTCGCTCTTTACGGGCCATTTCTTCTGGTGATGGGGATTGCTTCCGTTTTCATGGCCTGGCTTACATTTGGGGTCACGCCGCGATCTTACGGTGCGCCCCTTGCCTGCGCTCTTACCACTTTTTTGTTTGTACTGACGGCCATCCGCACTTTTCTTGTTCCTCTGCCTCCTGCACAACAGGTCGTACCGCTATCTCCGGACGTAGCACGCAGCCTGGCAAGTCGTCTACGCCTTCTGACACTTTTAAGCCTTGGCTGGATCCCGTCATTTACTGCCCCATTTACAGAGAGTCTGCC
>CAYSYY010000520.1:0-3064 GCA_964435265.1 uncultured Gemmatimonadota bacterium | reverse complement strand
ATCCACGCCTATACCAACGACCAGCGCATCCTCGACCTGGTGCACAGCGATCTTCGCCGGGCCCGCTCGGCGGCCATCAACATCATTCCGACCTCGACCGGTGCCGCCCGGGCGGTCGGCAAGGTGATCCCTGCGCTCAAGGGCAAGCTCGACGGCATGGCGATCCGGGTGCCGGTCGCCAACGGCTCGGTCGTCGACCTGACGGTGAGCCTGGAGAAGACCGCCTCGGTCGAGGCCGTGAACGAGGCCTTCAAGGCCGCCGCCGCGACCGGGATGATGCAGGGTATCCTGGAGTACTCCACCGATCCGCTCGTCTCCAGCGACATCATCGGGAACCCGCACTCGTGCGTCTTCGACAGCCTCTCCACCATGATGATCGAGCCCGATCTGCTGAAGGTCATCGGCTGGTACGATAACGAGTGGGGGTACTCGAACCGGGTGGTCGATGTGATCGCCCGCCTGATGGGCTGAGCTCCCGTGGCCTTCGGGAAGCTGACCATCGACGACCTCGAGGTCAAGGGCCGCCGGATTCTGGTGCGGGTCGATTTCAACGTGCCGCTCGAGGGCGACGTGGTGGCCGATGCCACCCGGATCGAGGCGACCCTGCCCACCCTGCGGACCCTGATCGAGCGGGGCGGGCGGCTCGTGCTCATGAGCCACCTGGGGCGCCCGAAGGGAGGGCGGGATCCCGCCATGAGCCTGCGCCCGGCGGCGATCACGCTCGAGGAGCTGCTGGGCCGGTCCGTCGCCTTCGCCGACGACTGCATCGGAGAGGAAGTCGAGGCGGCGGTGGACGCGCTCGAGGACGGAGAAGTGATCCTGCTCGAGAACCTGCGTTTCCACAGCGGGGAAGAGGCCAACGATCCCGAATTCGCAGCCGCCCTGGCACAACTGGGCGACGTCTACGTCAACGACGCCTTCGGCTCGGCCCACCGCGCCCACGCTTCGACGGTAGGTGTGACGGCCCACTTCGCCGAATGTGCGGCCGGTTACCTGATGGCCCGAGAGCTCACCTACCTCGGCGAAGCCCTTGCGGAACCCAGCCGGCCCTTCGTCGCGATCCTGGGCGGGGCGAAGATCAGCGGCAAGATCGATGTGATCGAGGCCCTGCGGTGGAAGGTGGACGAGCTGCTCATCGGGGGCGGCATGACCTTCACCTTCCTGGCCGCCCGCGGCTATCCGGTCGGCCGGAGCCTGCTGGACGAAGAGCGTATCGAGATGGCGCGGGCCCTGCTCGAGGCTGCGCGTGAGGGGGAGGGGGCTCCGATCAGGCTCGCGCTCGATGTGATCGCGGCCCGGGAGCTGCGTGAGAACGTCGAGACCGTCACGGTGCCGGCCGACGCGATCCCCTCCGATATGGCCGGGTACGATATCGGGCCCGGGACCATCGAGGCATGGCGGCAGATCATCAGTGCGGCCCGCACCATCGTCTGGAACGGCCCGGTCGGTGTCTTCGAGGTGCCGCCGTTCGATCACGGCACGCACGAAGTCGCCCGGATGATCGCCGAAGCCACCACCGCGGGCGCGGTATCGGTCATCGGCGGGGGCGATTCCGCAGCCGCCATCGCCGCCGCGGGGCTTGAGGAAAGCGTAACACACGTTTCTACGGGTGGTGGAGCCAGTCTGGAGTTTCTTGAGGGTAAGGAATTACCGGGAGTTACGGCCTTAACCGACAAACCATGATTGAATACTTTAATAGACATTAATGTTTATTAAAGTATGTCATAAACCATCAAGGACCATTAATGCGCAGATATATCGTTGCCGGAAACTGGAAAATGCACCGGACGCGGGACGAAGCGGTCAACCTGGCCGTGGCTATCCTGTCGCGGGTCGCGGATGCTCACAGCGTCGAGGTGGTGCTCTGTCCCCCCTTCACAGCCCTGCATCCGGTCGGGGAGGTGTTGCAGGGCACCGGCCTGTGTCTGGGCGCCCAGAACATGCACGCTGAGGAAGAGGGAGCCTATACCGGCGAGATCTCACCCCGCATGCTCACCGCCCTCGGAGTATCCCACGTCATCCTCGGACACTCGGAGCGGCGCCACTACTTCAGCGAAACCGATGAACTGATCAACCGCAAGGTTATCAGCGCCCTGGCCCACGGCCTGGTGCCGATCCTCTGTGTCGGCGAGACCCTGGAGCAGCGCGAGGCCGGGCAGACTGAGACGGTAGTGTCGACCCAGCTCGACGGGGGACTCGAGGGTGTGACGATCTCCGATCCCGAAGCACTGGTGATCGCCTACGAACCGGTCTGGGCGATCGGCACGGGGCGGACCGCCACCCCCGAACAGGCCCAGGAGGTGCATACCTTCATCAGGGCCAGGCTGACCCATTTCTTCGGCGCCGAGACGGTCGGTAAGATGCGTATCCTGTACGGCGGCAGCGTCAAGCCCGGGAACGCCGCCGAGCTCATGGCCCAGCCCGACATCGAAGGCGCTCTGGTCGGCGGGGCGAGCCTGGATCCCGATTCGTTTGCCGCCATCGTGAAATCTGTTTAAATTATTATATCTGCAGCTCAAGAAGCAGATCGGGGAGCCGGAAAATGGTATATTCGCTGTTGCTCATACTGTTTGTAATCGACGCCGTGCTGCTGATGATCGTCATCCTGCTCCAGGATTCGAAGGGGCAGGGGCTCGGCGGTGCCTTCGGTGCCGGGGGACAGCTCGGAACGGCGATGTTCGGGGGCCGGGGAGCCGGCGATTTCCTGAGCAAGGCCACGACCTATCTGGGCACCGCTTTCCTCGGTCTCGCCGTCCTCATGACGATCGTAGGGCCCACTGTCCGTGAGGGGACCCGCAGCGCGGTCCTCGATGCAGCCGGTCAGGAAGAGGTGATCCCCACTACGGGACTGCCGCTGCTGCCCGGGGCCGCTCCGGCGGCCGCACCGGAGGGCGGGCTCGGCCAGCCCGCGACCGCTCATCCCGACACCAGCGGTTCAGGGCTCTGAGCGGGTGGCACCAGAGGCGACACTCATCCCGTGGCGATCGCTGAAACGTTTCAGCCCGAGTGGTGGAATATGGTAGACACGCTGTCTTGAGGGGGCAGTGGGAGAGATCCCGTGCCG
>CAYSYY010000519.1:0-3071 GCA_964435265.1 uncultured Gemmatimonadota bacterium | reverse complement strand
TCCTCGATATCGGCCATGATCATCACCGTGGTGCCGGAGGTGTAGGACTCGCGGAGGGGACCGATGCCGACGACGTTCTCGATGATGACCGATCCGATGACGAGTATCTTCCCCTCTTCCGGTTCGGTCAGCTTGGTCGAGAGACCGCCGCCGCAGCCGGCGAGAACGAGGATCGCGACGGCCGGCAGGGAGAACGCCGCGCCGCTAAGATGCCTGGTGGTGGTCGTACGCATGGGGAACCTCACTCATGAGTAGGTGCTGTGAAGCGGTATGTGAGTATGAACGGACCAATCGTGTGTACTATACTACATGACAGCCGTTCGGACACATCGGAACCGTAAACGCCGCCCGTCAGCGTTTCGTCGAAAGTCTGGGGCGGAACGTCCGGTTCCATCATCATCTACACCCCGCGGTGAGCTTGCCTTCGGGGCATTCTCTCCGTTTGAAGGAGGCGGATCTCGATGCCGCATGCGATCCCGTCGGTCACCTGCCGGCGTCTGCCGATCGTCCTGGTCCTCATCGCCCTGCTCCCGGTCGTTCCCCTGCGGCCCGCGGCCGCCCAGGACGTCGACTCGGTCTACCGGTTCGGGCTCTCCCAGCTCGAGGAAGGTGATATCGAGAATGCCATCAACACCTTCCGCAAGGTCCTCGAGCTGAATCCCGGGTACGCCCTGGCCCATTCCAGCCTGGGGTACATCTACCTGCAGCGCGACAACGACGCCCTTGCCCTGGCCTCGTTCGAGCGGGCCATCGACCTCGATTCGCGCCTGGCCGCCGCCCACAACGGCCGCGGCATGGTCCTGGCCAAGAACCCCCAGAGCCGGCAGCAGGCGATCGAGAGTTTCGAGCGCGCCCTCACCCTCCAGCCCGGGTACCTCGACGCCCTGTACAACCTGGGCACCACCCGCGCCCTGATGGACGACGAGCGCCGGGCGCGCGAGTCCTTCTCGGCGATCCTGGCGATCGATCCCGATTTCAGCGACGTGCACTACCGCCTGGGCGTGCTGGCCTCGAAGGGGGGGGATTACGCCGCCGCCGAGGAACAGTTCCGGGCCCAGTACCGGCTCACCCCCAACCACCGGGAGAACCGGCTGGAGCTCGGCCGGGTCTATTTCCAGACCGAACGGTACGCCGATGCCGAAGACATGCTCCTGCCGATGGTGAGCCAGTTCTCCGACTACATTCCCGCCATGCTCCTGCTGGCCGACGTCTACCTGGCGGTCGAGGACTACACCCGGGCCAACCAGCTCTACCTCATCTCCTACCGCGATTTCAACGACGCCGAGACGGCCGAGCGGCTCTGGCGCGACGTGACCGACATCGCCACCCCCGCCGAACGGCGCGAGTACGAACAGACCCCGCTCGAGGACATGCCCGACTTCTTCCGCCGCTTCTGGCGCAAGCGCGACTTCGATCCCACCAATCCCGAGAACAACTCCCACATGGTCGAGCACTACTCCCGGCTGCGCTACGCCCGGCAGTACTTCCGCAGCCCGGTCCATCCCGGCGGCTACGACGCCCGGGGACGGATCTGGATCAAGCACGGCCCGCCGGATGAGGTCGTCGAAGGCGGCGATTCCGAAACCCGGCCCAACCTCACCTGGGTCTACTGGTCGGGGCGGCCGGAACGCCTCATCGTCCACTTCGTGGACCGCGGCATGGGGTTCTATGAGCAGGCCAACAGCCTGATGGAGGCTTCCGAGCGCACTCCCCTGACGGTCATGCCGACGCCGGAGAACCCCGGCGAGATACCCAACGTCTCCGAGCTCACCATGGATGCGATCCCGCTCAACACCTACCGGCTGCGGGCCATCATCGATCCCATGTATGACCGGATAGCCAACAAGATGGAGGAGCTCATCGCCAACGCCCAGGGCCAGGGCGGCGGAGTCGAGGTGGCCAGCGTCGACTACAACCAGCTCCAGGAGATGCTCGAGGAAGAGGAGATGGAGATCCTGCGGGACACCGCCGTGATCGAGAGTTCCACCAGCTATAGCAATATCGATCCGCCCGATCCCCTGGTCTTCCAGTTCTACACCGCCGCCTTCAAGGACATGCAGGGGCACACCCGGCTCGAGGTGTACTACGGCGTGCCCACGACCGACCTGGAACTGGAACGCTACGGCGAGGGGCAGCGGGCGCGGGTCGACCTGGGGATCGCCATGTTCGACGAGAACTGGAACGAGATCGTGCGCACCAACGAGATCCGGGAGTTCCAGTCGGCCGCCGCGGTGGAGCAGGTCGAGGGCAACGTCATGGTCGACATGAACATGCTCCGCACCCTGCCCGGCACATACAACTTCGCCATCAGCGTGGCCGACATGAACTCGGGACGCATCGGGGTGGTGCGGGACAGTCTGGTGGTCGAGGACTTTTCGCAGCGCACCCTGGCCGTGAGCGACATCGAGATGGCCGGCCGGATCAGCCAGCGGCGGGGAGGGCGCTTCTACCGTGAGGGGGTCGAGATCATCCCGCTCCCCACCCGGACCTACACGCTGGAACAGAAGATCTTCATCTATTACGAACTCTACAACCTGACCAAGGACGAGTTCGGCACCACCCAGTTCCAGGTCACCTACACCGTCCAGCCGGTCGAAGCGGGCCGCCGGCAGAACGTGCTGGCGTCAGCCTGGCGCGGGCTCGGTCGACTGGTGGGTCTGGGACGTTCCGAGACGGTCTCGATCGAACTCGATGTCGAATACGGCATAAGCGCCCAGGAGAACAAGTGGCTGGAGCTGCAGTTCCAGGCGCCGAAGCCGGGCCTGTACCAGCTCACCCTCACCGCGCGCGACATGATCACCGACGCCACCTACTCGCGCACCCAGCAGTTCATGGTCACGCCCGCTCCGGGGGGGGATCAGAACAGGTAGAGAGTAGCTGATCAACAGGCAGGACCTCGCTTGCCGACGAGAAAGCCCGGCCGAATGCGGCCGGGCTTTCGTTTCCGGGGATCGGTTCCGTAACGAAAAGAGTGGACTGAGGTGTCAGGCCGGCGCCGGCTCACGGCCGGGGCGGGATCCCGTATTCGTCCTTCCAGCCGGGGTTCTGGATATCCCCGGGTACGTTCGAGT
>CAYSYY010000518.1:0-3073 GCA_964435265.1 uncultured Gemmatimonadota bacterium | reverse complement strand
GACATACTCGGCCTGCTGGGGATTGGCGTCGGTCAGTCTGACCGGTTCGGCGAAGGTGCCGCTGCTCATCCAGTAGTCGGGGAAGTCCCGGAAGGTCTCCCGGGTCCAGAGCCAGACATCGGCATCCTCGGCCTTCATCGGCCGGCCGAAGTGGCAGTCGTCGAAGACCAGTTCGGTGAGCCGGCCGCGGTTCAGGGTGAAAAAGCCCGACTTCTTGGTCCATTCGCCGTAGGCGGTCAGGTAGAGCGGTTGGGAGAGATCGATGAAGCGCTCCTCGCGATCGGTCGGCAGGTAACGCAGTACGATCTCGCGTTCATTCCCGACCCCGCCGGTCAGGCAGGTGGCGGCGGCGCCGCTGAGGGGCTGCAGCCAGAGGTCGTAGCGGTGCTCGAGAATCACGTTGCGGCCGTCGGCGGTCCAGCCGGTCACCCCGTACGGTGGCCGCTCCCCGACATAGTCCCACTCCCGGTCCACGAAGCTCACCGGCGCGCTCGCCGTCAGGTTGACCTTCTCACCCGAGGCGAGCACGTAATCCCAGATCTGGCCGTCGAGCCAGAAGAGGTAGTGCCTGGAATCGGGGCTCAGCCCCAGGGTCGTCTTGTGCCCCTCGAGGAAGAGGGTCCGCTCGCCGGTGTTGATATCGACCCGATAGTAGTCGGCCTGCGGCTCCTTCCAGTCCGAGATATACGCCCGGTCGTTCCGGCCGATCCCCCAGCGGCCGTCCCGGGTGATCTGGATGGTGCGCATCTCGTCATCGGTGAGCCGGAGGAAACGGCAGCCGGCACTGGCGAGGTGCAGCACGGCCCGGTGGGTGCGGTTGCGCTCCCGGTTCGCCTGGATCTGCTGGACCGACTGGATCTCGTCGTCCTGCCAGTGCCAGATGTTGACATCGGCCACCAGCTCGGCCGGTTTGCGCTCTTTCTCGACCTCCTCGCACTGTTCCTTGATGCCGAAGAAAACCCGGTCGAGCCCGGTGGTCCACTCCAGGCCGGCCAGCTCGCTGATGACCATCCCTTCGGGGAAGCCGGCTGCTCCACCGGACGGATCGTAGAGGAAGGCCGTCATGCGCCGCCCGCCGATCCCGGTCCAGGCCAGCAGGGCGTTCTCTTTCTGCTCGAAGCCGTCCACCTCATGACCCCTGAGCACGGCCAGGGCCGAACCCTCCTCGTCCCAGGTCAGTTGGGCGAAGTCGGCACGGGCGTTGTCGAGGGCGCGCCGGGTACCGGCGGTGAGGTCGATCAGGTAGACGCCGTTCCCGTTATCGTCAGCCGCATCAACGGTATACGCGAGAAAGGTGCCGGGTTTGTTGAAGGCGTAGTCGGCCACGCTGCCGATCAGTTCCTCGTACCCTTCGCGCAGGTTGCGCAGGATCAGATCGGTGCCGTCGAAATCGCGTTCCCCTTCCGGCGCCAGCTTGCGCACCACGAAATGGCTGCCGGTGGCGGCGAACTCGAACGAAGAGGCGTTCTCCCAGGTCAGGGTGTCGCCCGTGGCCAGGTTCAGAAGCCTGACCTTCTGGGGGACCCGCTTGCGCTGCTCCCGGAGCTTCTCGGCCTCCTCGAAGCTGACCGTGAGATGATGGGCGAGCCAGTGCCCGTCATCGGAGAAGACCGGGCGCGAGGCCAGCGGGATAATGTACTCGCGGTCACCGCCGAGACGTTCCACGTACAGGGTGTCGTCGGCCCGCTGGGGGTGGTAGGCCCAGGTTACCCATTGCCCGTCGTCGGACAGGGCGGTCGAGGTGATCGAACGCCAGCGGGCGTAATCCTCGATCGGCAGGGGTTTCAGCGCTTCCTGCTGGGCGGTGAGGGAAGAGGTGAAGAGGGGGACGGCGGAGAAAATGATGGCCGCCGCGAACAGGGAGCGGAAAGTCGGGGCTGAGCGTCGCATGATCGTCCTCACGTTCTGAGATAGGTGCGTGCCATCGTCGGGGCCGGACCGCTATCGTTCTTTCTTCGGTTTGTCGATGAAGCGGCGTCCCTCGGTCATCCATTCCGGGGCCGGCTCCCCCTTCAGGTGATGATCGAGGAAGGCCCGGGCGCGGCGCTGGAAGTCGAGATGGTTCTCGTACTTGCGCAGGCCGTGGCCTTCCCCGGGATAGGAGAGCAGGATCACCTCTTTGCCGTTGAAGCGCAGGGCGTTGTAGAACTCGATCGCCTGCAGCCACTCCACCGAACCGTCCTCGGTACCGTGCAGGATCAGCAGAGGAGTGTTCATATCGCGGGCGTGGTAGACCGCCGACTGCTCGATGTAGAGCTCGAGATCATCGAAGATGTTCGTCCCGAAGCGGCCCTGCCCGTAGATGTCGTAGCCGTGCTGGTTGGTCCCGGCGCTCTTCCAGAGCTGGTTGAAGTCCGAGACCAGGTTGGTGGCGCCGGCACCGTACACGATCGCCCGGAACATATTGGAATGGGTCGCGAAATAGGCCGAGCCCTGGCCGCTGAAGGAGTGGCCGTGCACGGCGATCCGCTCCGGATCGGCGTAGCCCATCTCGACGACCTTCCGCACCGCGGCCTCGACGCATTCGAGCATGTCGGAGTGGGTGGTGCGGGTGCGGAAGTGCACGTCGGGCTGCATCACCAGGTAGCCGTTGCTGAGGTAGCCGCCCAGGTTCGGCGAGCCCTGGAAGCGGGGGGTCTGGAAGCGGTGCAGGTTCTGGGAGTTCTTCTCGTAGTAGTTCACCAGCATCGGCAGCCGCTCCCCCTCGCGCCGGGTCTCGGGCACCCCGAGCCACCCCTGCAGGCGCACCCCGTCGGCGTTGGTGTACTCGAAGAGGATGGCGTGTCCCCAGGTGTACTCGGCCAGGATCGGATTGGCATCGGTGAGCCGGGCCGGGTCGGCGAAGTCGCCGGCACTGACGAAGTAGTCGGGGAACCGCTCGAAGGTCTCGATGGTGTAGACGAAACGGTCGGCGTCGGCGGCCTTGCGGGCCCGGCCGAAGCGGCAGTCGGCGAACACCAGCTGCTGCAGGCGGCCGCGGCGCAGGCGGTAGAAACCGGATTTCTTGGTCCACTGCCCGTAGGCGGTGAGCAGGATCGGCTCCGACAGATCCACGAACCGCTCCTCGGGCTCG
>CAYSYY010000517.1:0-3078 GCA_964435265.1 uncultured Gemmatimonadota bacterium | reverse complement strand
GGGGACGGACTCTTCCAGCCCTGGGGTGGCGTCAGACCGTTCCGGGTGCAGACCTGGAACCTGCAGGGAGAATGTCAGGATTCGCGGGCGCTCCCGGACGGCCATCCTCTCTATATGCGGCCGATTCACCACTGGGATGGACACCGGCTATGGGCGGAATGGGGGGAATACGACCGCTCGCCTGAACGGCAATGGGCCCGGACTTATGTCGTTTCATCTGACTGGGATGGATCCTCGATCGATACTCTGCTGAGTTATTCTTCATCACCCATGATGCCGCAGGGAGCCGGGATGGCGCAGGCGATGATGGACGATCCTCCTATGGACCTTTCTCTTCTGTCCGGCTCCGGATACTTTTTCTATTCACGCCTGGAGGAGGACTGGATCAGGAAGTACGAACTCCCGGGCGGACGGGAGATTCTCCGGTTCCGCTGGATGCATGAACCCGATTCGGTCCCCGAAAGTCTGATCGAGGAACTGGCGCAGTTTGTTCCAGCCGGGAATCGGGACGAGATCGCGGACGGTGTGCAGTGGCTGCGCGAGCGGGCGACGGCTTTCGATCTGGGTGAAGGGCCCGATGGCGAGATCTGGGTTCAGCGCACCCCCTGGACTGGTGGAGTGAAGCCGTATACGGTCGATGTCTTCAGCTCCGAAGGACGGTATCGCGGCCGGCTCGAGGTGCCGTTCACGGTAAGACTGATGCAGTACAGGGAAAGGAATCTGTACGCTATCGGACAGGTCGGTGAAGCACCCGCCTTGATCCGGTACCGCCTGCGGGAAGCACGATGACAAGCGTGGAGGTGAACAATGACACGGATGGAACGACTGACCTCAGCCGTCGCTCTACTCCTTCTTCTCTGTTCCTGTGCCTCAGCCTTCTCGTCGGGGAGAAGAGCAGACCGGATCAGAATCGAAGCTGCCAAGGCGGAATTAGCGGTAGTGAGAGAGGGATTATTCATGTACCAGGCCGAAAATGATCAATCCCGTTTCCCCGCAACCTCATCGATAACATGCTACGATGACCTGCTCAGAACCCTGTCTCCCTATTGCCAGCTTCTGGAACCACAGGATGCTGCCTGGACATACGTCTCATATGTATCAGCCATGCCCGATACGTTTGTACTGTTGGCCAAAGCCAAGGACGGGAACCGGACTGCGATCACCGTGACACCCACGGTCATACTTCCCTGATCGACTCGTTATTCGGCATACAACACCGGCTCAAGTGAACCGTCTCATTTATCAGCCCGACGGAACCTCACCCTCACTCATACCTATCGGGGAGGTGCCGGTTATGACATCCCACCGGTCGATCACATGCCTTCTGGCGGCTCTCATCCTGCTCCCGGCCTGTTCGAGCCAGGAATCACCGGAGCACTCCTTTACCACCTTCGAAGAGGACGGTGTGCCTGTCGCCCTCACTGCGGGCGGCCCCAAGTACACCCAGCCGCTCTTCAATTATGAGGAGCTCTTCCGGCTCGAACAGGATGAGTCGCGGGAAGAGACAGTCCTCGGCGGTGCCGGATCCCCCCGTATGGATGCCGGGGGGAATGTGTACGTCGGTGACGGTCGGAATTTCCGGATCGCGGTCTACGACGATGCCGGACATTTCCTGAGGAGCCTGGGACGTGAAGGCTCTGGCCCGGGCGAGTTCCGAACGCTCCAGTTCGTGGGTATCGACGGCGATCAGGTCGTCGCCTGCGATTTTCAGCAGATGCGCCTTTCGATCTTTACCACCGCGGGCGAGTTCGTACGGACGATCCTCTACCCGCGGGTGGTCAGGAAATCCCAGCTATTCTATAACACCAGTACAGCCTGGCCGGCTCCCGGTAACAGTCTCGTACTCGTCCAGCAGGCCTTCGCCCAGGTCGGTGACGGTATGGGTTCGGCTTTCCGGGCGGGTATCCACAGCGAGACCGGCGAGGAGATGGCCGAGGTCATAAGCCCCCCGGCACCCGTTCCCGGGACTTATGGAGGAGCACCCATCCTCCACTACATCCCGGGTCGCGGTGTCCTGCACGTGAAGTGTCCCGAGCCCGAGATGGAGTGGTACGACCTCGACGGTTCGCTGCGGCGGATCATCAGGCTTGAAATCGGGCGCGATCCGGTTACACCGGCGGACCGTGAGAGGGTAACATCCGAGATACAGGCCGAGATCGACAGTGCCCCTGAGGGCTATAATCGCGAGCGCGCCCAGCGGGAACTGAGTGAACTCGCCTTCCCCGAAGAGCGCGATCTCTGGTTCGGCGCCCGGGTTGACGAGTCGGGGTACATCTGGGCCGGCGAGCCGACCGGGAGCTATCTGAGTCCGGTCCACCTCCGGAAATGGCGGCTGCTGAGTCCGCAGGGCGAGTACCTGGGTGATACGTTCTTCCCTGAGGTGAGCGGGTCAGGCGCATCGGGTGTCCCCTCCCGCGGCCACCTGCTCATGTCCTGGGAGGATGAGGAGAGCGGCGCTCCCGTGATCGCGGTCTTCCGGATCAGGTCCGCGATCCGCGGTTTCAACTATCCCTGAGGTGTCCTATGACCGATTCGTGTCGCAACCCGCGCTCTGTCCAGAGCCGGCTTCTCGTTGTATCTCTAATCGCCATTGTTGCCTGCAGTCGAAGCTCGGACCGGGGTGGAGCACAATCCGGCGAACCCCTGAGCGATGTCCTGACCCTGGAGCTCACTTTCGGAGCGGAAGATCTGCCCGAGGATTACATGCTGGTAGAGCCGTTCTGGTTCGGGCTGGCGGTTCATCCCGACGGGCAGATCCTGGTGGCCGACGAGAACTGGATCAAGGTCTTCGAGCCTGATGGCCGGCCCCGGCTGCGTTTCGGCGGGGAAGGAGACGGCCCGGGCGAGTTCCGCCGGGCCCGTGACCTCTACATGAGTCCTGACGGCTACCTGACCGTCTTCGGCGGGCAGTTCGGTTTCACCGCCCACTATTTCCGGCCTGATTTCAGTTTCATCGAGCGGGTCGATTACATGTCGGTCCAGCCGTACGGTCACATCCTCGAGGCCGGGGGCATGCGCACCGATCGGCCCGAGGCGGTATGGTGCCTGGGGGAGCGGGAGCGACTCCTGGTAGTCGGA
>CAYSYY010000516.1:1732-3082 GCA_964435265.1 uncultured Gemmatimonadota bacterium | reverse complement strand
TCGGTTCCAAATCCCTGTCGGTACCCATGGTCCTTCCCTCCGGTTCTCACCCACGCTCCTGACGGATCCGCCTCAGCCATCGGGCCAGCAGCACCGGCCGGGTGATCCAGTCCGCTTCATCCGCCCGGAGTTTTTCCGGATGCTGTAATAATAGCATAAATCGGGAGGTATCAACATACCCGGATAGGGCCTCGCGGAGAACGGCGGGATCCTGCCCGAGATCGCGATCCGGCCCGGTGTCGGAATCGCTGCCGAGGCGGGCCAGCACGGGGATGTCGGCCAGGGGGGATTTGGGCCGGCGGACCACCGTCCCGGGCAGACGGACGGCCAGCACCTGCCGAAGGATCTCCTTGTCGACACACCAGGGCACGGGGGGCAGGGCCAGCAGGAAGGAGATCACGCGCAGGTCGAAAAAGGGGTGCCTGAGTTCGGCGGCCAGACCGGTGACTCCGGCATCGAGGCTCTCGAACAGATGTGTCCAGACGGGCAGCGAGAGATATCGGCAGGCCTCGGATCGGGGGGTAGCGGCCCGCGGACCGGTTTCCCCCATGATATCGTCCCAACGTTCCCGGAGTCCGAGGCGGGTTTCGAACTCGCCATCGAGCCAGGGGGGGTAGAGGAGATCATCGCCCCGCGGCCGGATCCCCAGCCAGAAACGGAGCGCGCGCCTCAGACCGAGGCGCGGCCAGCGACCATACGAGCGGCGATAACGCAGCATGTGAACGGGCAGTCCGCTGAAGGCGGCATAGCGGAGGAACGCTCCCGGATGCGAGGGGGCGGGGTGCAGGGCGGGATCCCCGCCGTGACCGGTCAGTCCCACCCGGAACCCCTCGAAAGAGGTCATCGCTCCGACGATGGACGGGACCGCACGGTCCACTCCCTGCAGTTCGGGCGGGACCTGTACAAGCCCGGGATCCGGGGGAATGAGTACCTCGTCCTCATCGGCGGGGATGAGGTTCAGCGGCAGGTCGAGCGCCGCGGCGACCTCGCCGGCGTACCGACCGGCCTCGTCGGGGATGAGATGTTCATAGATGAAGGTGCAGGCCTTCAGGGCGCAGTCCGGATCTCCGCGGGAGACGACCTCGCGGGCCATCACGGCCACGAAACTCGAATCGAGACCCCCGCTGAGCAGCAGCCCCGCCCGGTCGCCGGGGAGCCGGTCCCGGACCGCAAGCCGCATCACTTCGCAGAGGTGTTCCCTGTATTCAACGGCCCGGCGGTAATGCAGGAGTGGGGGGGCCGGAAGTTCCCAGAACCGTTCGACCCGGATCCCCGCGGCCGGCGACCAGGTCAGGACATGGGCCGGCGGAAGCCGACGGATCGAGGCGAAGGCGCTGCGCTCGGGATCGA
>CAYSYY010000516.1:0-1722 GCA_964435265.1 uncultured Gemmatimonadota bacterium | reverse complement strand
GACCTCGGGATGTGCCAGCAGGCAGGCCAGGGTGTTGCTGACCTGCAGACCCCCGCCGGCCGCGGCGTAGTAGAACGGTTTGAGACCGAAGTGGTCGCGGGCTCCCAGGAGCCGCCCGGCTTCGGAATCCCAGATGACGAAGGCGAAATCGCCCCTCAGATGCCGCACGCATGCCTCCCCCCATACCCGGTAGGCATTCAGGACGAGCTGGTCCGGAGTCGCGGCGGGATCGGGCGGGCGGCCCGCCCGCGACAGTTCGGCCCGCAGATCGTCGCCGCCATCGAGCCGGATGTCACCCGTCAGCCGGATACGTCCGTCAAGGCTGCGGAGTTGGACCGGAGCGGGCTCTCCGGCCGAGGTCCGGAGACCGGTATGGCCGAATCCGACCGGACCGTCGTGCCAGACGGTTTCGGAATCGGGGCCGCGGGCGCGCAGGATGGCCGTCATCGCGGTGAGGATATCGCGGCGCAGAGGCCGGCCGGCCGGTTCGATCAGCGCGCAGAAGCCACTCATCTCTCCGCCCCGGTCGGAAAGATCCCATCCAGATCGAAAGGCGTATAGATCGAGCCGACCGCGGCCTCGTCGTTGAGCGGATCTCCGTCGTACTCGACCCAGGCGTGGGACTGCAGCCGACCGGTGATCGTTCGCACTCCGAGCCGGAAATCGGCCGCGATCCCCTGCCGGTGCAGGCGCCACCAGAGCACGAACGACTCCTCCAGACAGTCAGCCCGTCTCAGGGCATACTCGTCGTTCACCCGCCGGAGCTGCTCCGCGGCCGCGACGGCAGCGGCTCTCCGGTCACCGGCCGGCAGTGCGGATTCCGGTCCGCCGGTAGCTGTGGTCGGCCGATTCCGACCCAGGAAGACCAGCAGGCGTCGGAAGCCGAACAGGCGGAGACCGATGCGGACCAGAGTGAACTGCAGGAGGATGAATACGACGCGGGAACGGGGTAGAGGGGTGGTGCCGGCCGGGGATGACTCAGTGTTCATGAAGGATGAGAAGGGATCGGTCGACCAGCTGCTGCATGAGCGCGACGAGATCGTCCCGCAGGGTGCCGGGATCGGCGTCATATTCTTCGCCGAGAACGGCCAGGGTCTTCTCCCCGGTCCCGGTCCCGGTCAGAACCGCCCACATCCGGGCACCGACATCATCGAGCCCGAAATACCGTTCGGTCTCCAGATCGAGGATGACCAGTTCACCTTCGATCTCCCGGAACAGGACATGCTCCGGTACCGATACCTTCTTCTCAAGCAGGGGGTCCATGGCCCTTTCCTCCATGCCCGGAGTGTATCACAGCCCGGACCGGGGGACAGGGTCTAATTTGTCCGTCGGTACGGTCCTACTCCCGCATCACCACGACCGGGTCGAGCCGCACGGTCCGGCGCAGGGTGGGGAGCATCGAGAGCGCGCTCAGGCCGAGCAGCACGATCACCCCCGCAGCGAACGAGACCGGGTCGAGCGGGGTGACGTCGAAGAGCAGGCTCTCCAGGAGCCGGGTCGCACCCAGCGCCAGGAGGATTCCGACGGCCACGCTCCCGGCGGCCAGGCGCATCCCCTGACCGAAGACCAGCGCCGTGATCTGCCGGGGATCGGCCCCCAGGGCGATCCGCACCCCGATCTCGTGGGCGCGGCTGGTGACGGTCTGCGAGATGACGCCGTAGTACCCGATGATCGAGAGCAGCAGGGTCAGCCCCGCGAAGGAGCCCAGCAGCAGCAGGTAGA
>CAYSYY010000515.1:0-3083 GCA_964435265.1 uncultured Gemmatimonadota bacterium | reverse complement strand
GACTATCCGAACGGACTCGTGCACACGGCCGGACAGGAAGTCTCGGTCTCGATCACGATCGGGGACCGGACCTTCATCGGAGGCCCCACCGCGACTCCGGACGCCATGGCGACGATCACGGCCCCGGCGAACCAGTCGCAGGTGAGCCAGCCGTTCGATCTCACCTGGACGGTCGCCCACGAAACGACCAACGCTTCTCACGTCGTCGTTTCAGTCAACAACTACAACACCGATCCCTACACCATGGATTCGTGGCTGCTGCCGATCACGACGACCTCGGACGAGATCTCCGGCTACGCTCCGGCGCAGTACTACTACCTCATGGTCTACCCGGTGAACCGGATGTCCATCACCGGCCACGGCCAGACCTACTACGCCTATGTAGGCACGACCGAGTACGGGATGTCGACCATGGTCGAGATCACCAGCGCTCAGAGGTAGCCGCCGGGAGCCGGGGGGATATGGCTATCTGATCCCGATCAGCCGGTAGGTGATCCGGGCACGGTCCTCCCAGATCTTCTCGGGGGTGCGCGTGACGGGAGTGTGGTAGATGCGTACGTCGTGCTCGGGGTGTTCGTAGTAGATCAATCCGAGGCCGACGGCCCAGCGCCAGATGATCGGCTCGCGCATTCCTGTTTCTTGACGTACCTCCACGATCTCCCTTTCTTCGCCGAGGATCGCCTCGGCACCGATCGCGGTGATCCGGAACAGGTCATTCAGTCCGGAACGCCAGATCTCCTCGATACGGTAACGGGCCGGGAGAAGTCGGCGGGAGGAGTAGGTGCGCTGGCTGAAAGCCTGGTAGAGCCCCCGAGGCGTCTCGAACAGGAAGAAGGTCTCGCCGTTGAAGAAGGATACCTGCCAGACCGGTGTGATGATGTCCGCGGCGGACGGCACGTCACCCTCGTAGACCGCGGCGGTGTCTTCCATGCGCGGCCCCGGTTCGATCCGGATGTCAATCTGTTCGGGCGGGCCGGGAATGCCGGCGGTGTCGATGACGACCTTCTCGAACACCCAGAGACGGCGGTGGTCATCCTGGACGATGAGGGGACCGCTCCGCGGCTCTTCACCGCTCCGCCCGGTCCGGGCCGACGAGCAGGCTGTCGCTACGATCATGATGAGAACAAGGAGCTGGTCCCTCACCTGTCGCCTCCTGTCTCCGATACACGCAGGTCCCTCTCCGCGGTGCCGCCCCTGTACATACAGACGTATATTCCGGCTCAGCATTCATGGATGTTCGGGACGGCTCAGGTACCAAGGTCCAGGTACAGCCCGTCCTCCCGCACCAGGCAGGGAACACTCTGCAGCCTGTCGACATCGGTGAAACCGTGGTCGTCGACGACCTCACCGGTGGTGATATCGTACCGCACCCCGTGGTGCGGGCAGCGCCAGATCCGACCGGTGAGCCGGCCGTCATCCATCGGCTGCGGGATGTGACCGCACCGGTTGCTGACCGCATACAGCCGCCCCCCGACCCGGGCGATGATCCAGTTCACACCACCCGCCTCGACGATCACATAAGCCCCTTCATCGGGCGGAGAGAAGGGGCCGATCGGGTCCGTCCCCCCACCCGATCCTCCGGCCGACAGGGGACTCCTTTCATTCTCACCGGCCACCGGCATCTGTCCCATCCGCAAGATCCCGAATTTCCCCGGTCGTGATCCGGAAGATCCGGAACAGTACCGGCCGCCGTCCGGAATATCATGAATAGACGGTCGGTACCCCTACGTATATCAGAAGAACCTGTCGGGAGCCACCTCCTGAATCCGCCCACCCGCGGCCCGGAGTCTGCACCATGCACGCTGTCGAGATCGAGGACGTCACCAAGACCTTCGGCAAGGTGACGGCGGTGGACGGGCTCACCCTCGCGGTACCGGAGGGCGCCGTCTACGGCTTCATCGGACCGAACGGATCGGGGAAGACGACCACCCTGCGTATGATCATGAACATCTTCTACCCCGACCGGGGGCGCATCCGGGTGTTCGGCACCGAGCGGATAGGCGCCGCCAGCGACCGGATCGGTTACATGCCCGAGGAGCGCGGACTCTACCGGCGCATGAAGGTGCGCGAGCTGCTCTGCTTCTACGCCGACCTCAAGGGCGGACGGAACGTCACCGGGGCCGTGGACAGCTGGCTCGAGAAGCTCGAGCTTCAAAGCTGGGCCAACCGGAAGGTGGAGGAACTCAGCAAGGGGATGAGCCAGAAGGTGCAGTTCATCTCCACCGTCGCGGCCGATCCCGATCTGGTGATCCTCGACGAGCCGTTCACCGGCCTCGATCCGGTGAACACCGACGTGATCCGGGACGCGATCCTGGAACTGCGGCGGAGGGGCACGACCATTATCTTCAGCACCCACGACATGGAAACCGCCGAGCGCATGTGCGACTTCATCTTCATGATCTTCAAGGGGCGCAAGGTGCTCGACGGAACCCTGGAATCGATCCAGCAGACCTACGGACACGACACCATCAGGCTGCGGATCGATAACGGGAGTGGTGGTTTCGAGGCTCTGCCGGGGATCGACCGGGTGGTCGACTTCGGACGCGAGCAGGAACTGCGGCTGGCTCCCGGGACCGATCCCCAGGCGGTACTGCGGGAGATCATGAGCCGCTCGCGCGTAGAACTCTTCGAGATCGCGAGCCCCTCCCTGCACGACATCTTCGTCCGGATCGCGGGACCCGAAGCCCGGGAGGCGGCAGCCGATGAGTAAGCTTCTCAAGGTCACCAAACGCGAGTACCTGGCAACCGTGCGGACCAAGGGATTCATCATCGGCCTCCTCGTCGCGCCCATCTTCATGGGCGGGAGCGGCATCGCCTTTGCCCTGCTCGAAGGCCGCGTGGACACGGCCGACAAGCGGTTCGCCGTGGTAGACCGATCCGGACTGATGGCCGATGTGATCGCCGCCGCGGTCGAGGAACGCAACGCCGCCGCCGCCCTGGACTCGAGCAACCGCCGGATCCCGAGCTTCCAGATCGAGTTCGTCGTTCCCGACGGTGACGATCCCGATGAGCAGCGGCTCCGGCTCTCCGACCGGGTCCGTTCCGGGGAGCTGCACGCCTTCATCGAGATCGGTCCCGACATT
>CAYSYY010000514.1:0-3087 GCA_964435265.1 uncultured Gemmatimonadota bacterium | reverse complement strand
CCGTGGTGTGGGCCGCCGGCAGCCGTGCGGATCCCCGGCGCATCCTCCCGGCGGCCGTCCTGCTGATCCTCGTTCTGAGCCCGCGGATGCTCGCCTCGGTCGGATTCCTGCTCTCGGTGGCCGCGGTGGGGGGGATCGTGGCGCTCCTGCCGGGGCGGAGCCCCGCGCCCCCCCGGGGCGGCCGCCGCATGGTGAACCGGCTGGGAGCGCTGTTACGGGTCAGCCTCGCGGCCCAGGTGGGCGTGACGGCGCCCCAGATCGTCATCTTCGGAACGGTGTGCCCGTGGAGTGCGCTGGTGAACCTCGTGGCGGTGCCGCTGCTGGGCCTCTGGCTCCCCGCCGCGCTCGGAGCGCTCGCCCTCGATGCCTTCGGTGTTCCCGGCGCCGTGCCGGCGGGGGCACTCTGCGAGGGGCTGGGCCGCATCCTGCTGTGGTGGATCGCGCTCTGGAGCCGTCTGCCCGCCGCGCAACTGCCGGCGCCGGTCTGGGCCGCGCTCCCGGCGATCCTCATCCTGCCGCTGTGGCAGGCCGGCGGCCGGGGGCGGATAGCCGCCCTGCTCGGCGGCGCCCTGATTATCTGGAGTCCGCTCACGGCGAGGGGGGTATCGCGGGTGGCCTTCCTCGATGTCGGGCAGGGCGACGCCATCGTCGTCGAGAGTGCCCGCCCCCGGCGCACCGTCGTCATCGACGCCGGCTACCGGTTCCTGGATTTCGATATGGGGGAACAGGTCGTCGGAGCCTACCTGCGCATGCGCGGGGTGAAACGCATCGATGCCCTGATCGCCACCCATACCGACCACGACCACATCGGCGGCCTGCCCGCCCTGGCCCGCGCCTTCCATACCGCCCTGTTCCTGCGCGGAGGCTGGACGGCCGCCGATCCCGCCGGCGCGCGGGCGTTCGAGGCCGCCCTGGCCGGGGCCGGGGTGCCCCGGGTGATCCTGCGGGCCGGCGACCGGCTCGTCCTGGGCCGGGACGCCGTCATCGAAGTCCTGGCCGGCGCCGAAGGGGAGCTGGATGGGTACGAGGCCAACGACCGCTCGCTCGTGCTGAGGCTGCAGCTGGGCGGGCGGACGGTCCTGCTCACGGGCGACCTGGAGCGCACCGGGGAGGCCCGCCTGCGCCCGCGCTGGGGCCGGCTGGGGTGCGACCTGCTCAAGGTTCCCCACCACGGCAGCTCCGACGCGCTCTCACCGGACCTGCTCGCCGCCGCCGCTCCCCGCACGGCGGTGATCTCGGTCGGACGCGACAACCGGCACGGTCATCCCGCACCGTCCACCGTATCGGCCCTGGAGGGCAGCGGAGCCCGGGTGTGGCGGACCGATCGCCGCGGTGCATACGTGCTCACCGCCCGTCATTGACAGGTCGGAGGAGGGGCCTATGTTGGGGTCCATGAACGAGATGAAGAGGATCCTGAGCGGCATGCAGCCCACCGGCCGGATGCATCTGGGCAACTATGCCGGCGCGCTCGCGAACTGGATCGAGCTCCAGCACACCTACGAGTCGTACCACTGCATCGTGGACTGGCACAGCCTCACGATCACCTACGACCGGACCGAGCAGATCGCCGGCGATACCATCGAGATGGTCATCGACTGGCTCGCGGCCGGACTCGATCCCGAACGGGCGACCATCTTCGTGCAATCGCTGGTGCCCGAACACGCCGAACTGCATCTGCTGCTCAGCATGCTCATCACCCTGGGGCGGCTGGAGCGCAATCCCACCTTCAAGGAGAAGGTCAAGGATCACGATCTGAGGGGCGAGGTCTCCTACGGGCACCTCGGCTACCCCGTACTGCAGGCCGCCGACATCCTCATGTACCGGGCTGACGCCGTACCGGTGGGAGAGGATCAGATCCCGCACCTCGAGCTGACCCGGGAACTGGCGCGCAAGTTCAACTCCACCTACGAGCCGATCTTCCCCGAGCCGGAGACCCTGCTGACACCATCCGCCCGGGTGCCCGGCCCCGACGGCAGGAAGATGTCCAAGAGCCTCGGCAACGTCATCCTGATGACCGACGAACCCGACCGGATACAGGCCGTCGTACGGACCGCCATCACCGATCCGCAGAAGATCCGCCGGGGCGATCCGGGACGGCCGGAGATCTGCAACGTCTTCGCCTGGCACGAGACCTTCAACGGCGCCGAGCGGGATCGGATCGCCGCGCAATGCCGGGCCGGCACCCTGGGCTGCGTGCCGTGCAAGGCCGAGGCGGCCGCCGCCATCGGCGATCGGTTCGCCGATTTCCGTGACCGCCGGAACACGCTGGCCCGGGATCCCCAGGCCGTCATCGAGATCATCCGCACCGGTTCGCGGCGGGCGCGCGATTTCGCCCGCGGTACGATGGCGATGGTCCGCCGCGCCATGAACCTCTTCCGCCTGGAGGACTGACCGAGTGTCATGTCACGTGACAAGTGTCGGTACCGAGAGTGACGCTGCGCCGCTCGAATACAACACCTGTTGCGTGACAGGGCACTAGCATGGCCTACGCCGTCCGGATAGAGGCGTTCGAAGGCCCGCTCGATCTCCTGCTCTACCTCATCCGCAAGAACGAGGTGGAGATCTACGATATCCCCATCGCCGCGATCACCCAGCAGTACCTGGAGTACCTCGAGGTAATGCAGCTCCTCGATCTTGAAGTGGCCGGGGATTTCCTCCTGATGGCGGCGACCCTGATGCAGATCAAGGCACGTATGCTGCTCCCGGCTCCCGCTCTGGAGGAGGAAGAGGACCCGCGCCTGGAACTGGTCCGCCAGCTCGAGGAGTATCAGCTCTTCCGGCATGCCGCCGAGCGCCTGGCCGAGCGTGAGGCCGTCTACACCCACTACTACCTGCGCGAGGGCGGGCCGGGACCGATCGAACTCCCGGAAGCGGATGAGATCGTCCTCGAGGTATCCCTGGTCGACCTCCTCAAAGCCTACCAGGACGCCCTCGACCGGGTGCGGGAAGAGGGCCGCTACCAGGTCAGCGGGGCTCTGGTCAAGGTCGCCGACCAGATCGAATTCCTGCGCGTCCTGCTCGCCGGGAGTGAACGTCTCAACCTGGTCGAGGTGCTGGCCCGGCTGGAGAACCGTCTGGCTATGGTCG
>CAYSYY010000513.1:0-3097 GCA_964435265.1 uncultured Gemmatimonadota bacterium | reverse complement strand
GGAGAAGAACGTCATCCTCAGCCCCCTGAGCATCGCCATGGCTCTGGGGATGACCCTGAACGGTGCCGCCGGCGGGACCCGGACCGGCATGGAGACGGCCCTGGAGCTGAGCGGGCTCACCGAAGAGGAGATCAACACCGCCTACCGCAGCCTCATCGACCTGCTCACCGCCGCCGATCCGAAGGTCACCTTCGAGATCGCCAATTCGATCTGGTACCGGGATTGCTATCCCATCGCCTCGGATTTCGTGGAGGTGAACGAGACGTATTTCGATGCCGTGGTGCGGGCTCTGGATTTCAGCGCCGCCGATGCAGCCGACATCATCAACGCCTGGGTCGGCGAGAAGACCCACGACCGGATCGAGGAGATCGTGGCCGACCCGATCGATCCCCTGACCATGATGTTCCTGATCAATGCGATCTATTTCAAAGGGGACTGGCTGACGCAGTTCGATCCCGACGATACCGCCGACGGTCCCTTCACCCTCTCCGGCGGTACGACGGTGCAGGTGCCGATGATGAGGCTCTCCGATACCGAGATCACCTGCTCTTCGGGGGCCGGCTGTCAGACGGCCGATCTGGCCTGCGGGGACAGTCTCTTCTCGATGACTCTCATCCTCCCCCCCACCGGCACCGACCTGGAGACCTTCATCGGCGGACTCGATCAGAGCACCTGGGACGCCATCATCGCCGGTCTTGCCCCGCGCGAGCTCGACTTCTTCCTGATGCCGAAATTCGTGCTCGAATACGAGATCGTCCTCAACGATGTCCTGGCCGGTCTGGGGATGGCCGACGCCTTCAGTGACGGCGCCGATTTCAGCCGGATGAACGCCCTGGGAGAGGCTACTCTCCACATCAGCGAAGTCAGGCACAAGACCTGGCTCAAGGTGGATGAGGCGGGTACCGAGGCCGCCGCGGTGACCTCGGTCGTCATGGGAGAAACCAGCCTCGGTCCCTCCCTCGTCTTCGACCGGCCCTTCCTCCTCGTCATCCGCGAGCGCACGAGCGGTACCATCCTCTTCATCGGCCAGGTGATGGACCCGCGCTCCTGAGGGGCGTTACTGAATATCTCGCCGCCGAGTTTCCACGGGAAAGACCCTCGCAGTACCGGTTGCATCCGGCGTGGGAGTCCGTGCAGAATGGTCGTGACGGTGCCACCGGCGGGGGCCGGGACGTCACCGTCCGGTTCCCTCTGACAGGAGCAGGACGATGCCGGATGAGCCGCGGTGGTCTCGGTGTTCACGCTGTCCCATGAACCGGCGACGGTTCCTCGCGGCCGGCAGCGCCGCCTGCGCGGGCCTGGTCGGCGGTCTGACCGTTCCGGCACCGCTGCCCGGATTCCAGCGCCGCGATCCGATCCGGATCCGGGTGGTCTACGCCCTGCACGGGCCGCAGCAGACGGTGCCCGACTGGCCCAATGTCGGTTTCGATTTCCGCCCCGTTATGGAGCGCTTCGATGCCGCCCTGGAAGCCGGCTGTCCCGGCTATGAGTTCTCCTCCGCGATGGCCACCGGCCCCGAGCAGGCCGCCGCCATCCTCGCCGCCGACGCAGCAGCGGCGGTCGACGGCTACATCGTCTTCCAGATGAACTGCTGGAACCGGGTCGTGCAGACGTTGCTCGAATCGGGCAAACCGGTCCTCTACGCCGACTTCACCTACGCCGGCAGCGGCGGGTTCCTGGTCTACACCGCCGGCTTACTGCGCGCCGGCACTCCCAATCTCGGATTCGTCTCCTCCTCCCGGATAGAGGATGTGGTCGCGGCGGCACAGTGCTTCGAACCGGCGGTGCGGAGCGGATCGAGCGCCGGTTTCGCCGACGCGGTGGCCCGGATCCGACGGGCCCGCACCCCCGGCCCCGGTGATCTCACCTGTACCCCCGATCCGGTCAGAACTCTCCCGGCCGGCGAATGCCTGCGGATCATGGGGGAATCGAAGATCCTCGCAGTCCGGGACCAGGAGGCCCGCACAAGCGACCCGATCATGGGCATGACGGTGGATTTCATCCCCTTCGCCGAGGTCAACGCCGCCTGGGAGGCCGCCGATCGGGACCAGTCACGGGGAATCGCCGACCGCTGGGAACGCACCGCGGCTGTCATCGAGGGGGTGTCGCGGGAAACCCTCGAGACCTCGGCCGCCATGTACCTGGGCATGAAGGCCGTGCTGGCCCATCACGGCGCCCGGGCCATCACCATCAACTGCCTGGGCGGATTCTACGGGGGGCACATCCACGCCTACCCCTGTCTGGGCTTCCACGAACTGAACAACGAGGGGCTGGTGGGGGCGTGCGAGTGCGACCTGCGCTCCACCGCGACCATGCTGGCTCTCACCACCCTGACCGGCGGCCGGCCGGGGTACATCTCCGATCCGGTGATCGATACCGCCCAGCGGCAGATCATCTACGCCCACTGCGTGGCCTCCAACCGGGTCTTCGGCCCAGGCGGGCCGGCCAATCCCTTCGAGATCCTCACCCACAGCGAGGACCGGCAGGGCGCCTCGGTAAGGTCGATCCTCCCCCTCGGGTATCTGACCACCACGGTCGAGTTCGAGCAGTCGCGCCGGGAGATCATCTTCCATCAGGGGAGGGCGCTGGCCAACGATCCCAACGACCGGGCCTGCCGCACCAAACTGGCCGTGGAACCGATCGGCGATATCGAGAAGCTCTTCGCCGAATGGGACCAGTGGGGCTGGCACCGGGTCACCTTCTACGGCGATCTGCGGGAGCCGCTCTACGATCTGGCCGGCGCGCAGGGCTGGCAGGTCGTCGAAGAGACCTGAGTTCAGAAACCCTCCGGAGCGCCCTCGACCGTATCGGGGTCGTCTCCCCCCGATTGCGGCGGGGCGGGGGATATTGTGAAATCGTGAATACAAAGATCGCACGTGCAGCTGCCTTTGATATATGCGCGCATCCGGATCGGTGATCACGGGACCGGGTTGGGACCATATTGAGCGTCTGAAAAGGGGAATAATCGGTCATCCACGAAGCTGGTGCTGTCGCAACCACTTCCTCCATCTTATTCCGGGCCTCCTTCTCCACCAGTATCTCTACGGTCTTCTGCCGGCTGTGGGGGAACACCTCGTACATCGAACCCGGGGTCGCA
>CAYSYY010000512.1:0-3102 GCA_964435265.1 uncultured Gemmatimonadota bacterium | reverse complement strand
CTTGAGCCCCGGCTCGGCCTCCCGCGCTGCGTCTGCGACCATCCGCACGATATCCTCCCAGCGCCGGGCGGTCGTCAGATCGAGCACCATTCTGGCCTGGCCGAGGCTGGTAAAGTGACCGTGTCCATCGATGAAGCCGGGTATGGCGAGACGTCCCTGGAGCTGGATCGTCCGGGTGCCGTCACCGATGTAGCGGCGGATGCTCCGCTCGCTGCCCACGGCGATGATCTCGTGGCCCCGGACCGCGATCCCTTCGGCTTCGGGCCGGGCATCATCCATGGTGACGACCTTGCCGCCGACGAGTACGAGATCGGCCGGAGCAGGTCGGCCGCAGCCGGCGACGACGATGCCGAGCAGCGCCAGAGCGGCGATCGCGCCGGCACCCGCGGGGAGGCAACTCTTCATCTGATGACCTCTTTCCTCTGGTTGACCGGTGACGGCCGGATTCCCCTGACCGCACCACGGGGATCATAGCGCACCCGGGATCGGGTGTTGAGCGCGAACTCCATTGTCTGCCGCTGGTGCCCGATCCGGTTCGGGTATAGGCTGGCGGCAGCCGGATAGAGACGCCGCCGGACCGTTCTGCCCGCCGAAGGAGGTCACCGGGATGCCTGCGCGCCCCGTCACGCTCGTCCTGTTCCTCACCGCCTGCCTGGCCACGCCGTCACCCGCCGCCGTCAGGGCCCAGCGGACCCTCTCCTGGGACGCCGTCCACACCGAGATGCAGATCCTCGAGACCGGCGACATGCTCGTCACCGAGACCCTGGATTATGTCTTCACCGGTGAGTGGAACGGCGGTGAACGGCTCCTCGATACCGGCGGGCGCTACCGTATCAGCGACCTCCGGCTCAGCGGGGAGAGCGGGCCCTACCGGGAGGGCGACCTCGAACTGCACGGTTACCGCGTCGTGAAGGAAGGCCGGTACCTGCGCATCCGCTGGCGTTCGCGCCGGCCCTCCGATCCGCCGTATGCGAACACCCATGAGCGCTTCATCCTGCGCTATCGGGTCGACATGCCGCTGCGCCGGGGGTGGCAGGATTCCTGGCGCCTGCACTGGAAGGCCCTCTTCGAGGATCGTCCGGCGGCGGTCGCCCGGGCCACCGCCGTGGTCAGGTTGCCGCGTGAGGTCCCGCGGGAGGAGATCCAGGTGATCTTCTACACGCCGGTCCCCGATGCCCGCTGGGAGATAGTGGACGGCCGCACCATCACCTTCTCCGGTTCCCGGGTCCCCCCGGGGGCCCTCTTCGAGGTGCAGGTGGACTTCCCCCGCGAGGCCATCGCCGGCACCGCCTCGGTCGCCCGGATCATCCGGCGGAGCATGACTACCTCACCGGCGGTGGTCCTGCCGGGGATCGTGCTGCTGCTCCTGCTGAGCACCTGGACCCGCCGGGGACGGGATCCGGAGGTGCCTCCCCTGGCCATGTCCCTCGACGTCTTCGATCTCGACGCCCCCCCCGGAGTGGCGGGCGCCCTGGTCGACGAACGGATCGGACTGCGCGAGATCCTCGCCACGATCATGGATCTGGGGCGGCGCGGGTACCTCGAGATCGAGGAAACGGGGGAGAAGAAGAAGGTGGAGTTCCGCTTCCGGCTGCTCCGGAAACCCGATACGACGGTGAAAGAGTTCGAACGCAAGGTCCAGCGGGCGCTCTTCGGCCAACCCAGGGTCGGTGACGTGGTGGATCAGGAGGATCTGCAGGATGAGTTCTATACCCACATCCCGAAGATCACGAAGGCCCTGTGGGAAGAGGTGACGGAGCAGAAGTGGTTCGAGGCCGATCCGCGCCGCGTGCGCCTGACCTGGTTCGGCGGCGCCGCCGCCCTCTTCGCCGCCGGAGCGTTGTTGACCGCCCTGACCGGCGGGGCCGAGCAGATCCTGCCGCTGCTCTTCATGGGGATCTGGCTGGCCGTCCCGCTCGTGATGGCCGTGGCCGCCGCCCGCCAGCACAGATGGGGGCTGCTCCTCTTCTCGTCCATCTTCATCTTCTTCGGCGGGAGCCTCTTCCTATCCGTGACCAGCGGGCTCTTCACCTCGGTTCTCTGGACACCCGCCTACGCCTCGGGGGTGGGGGTCATGCTGGGGGGGATCGTCGCGGCCGTCTTTGCGCCTCTCATGCCGCGCAAGACCCTGCGGGGGGCGATCGCGAAGCAGAAATGGCTGCAGCTCCGCGACCGGCTCGCGTCCATGGGCCACGAAGAGACGGTCGATATGGAACCCCGCCTCTTCCCTGAATTCCTGCCCTACAGCGTGGCCCTCGGGATCTCCGACCGGTGGCTGGAGGGGATCGAATCGCTCGCGGTACCGCCGGTGGAGTACTACCGGCCGCGCCCGTCGTGGTCCGCCGAGCCCGAACGCGGTCCCCGGGTCGGCGATTTCCTGAAGGGGATACGGACCTTCAACGGATCGCTCGGTTCCTCCCTCACCTCCCAGCCGGGGGGGAGCGGCGGATTCAGCGGCGGAGGTTCCTCGGGCGGTGGCGGGGGAGGGGGTGGCGGAGGCGGAGGAGGATGGTAGATTACAGCAGTCCGAGTGATCGGGGAACGGATCGCGATCGAGAACCGTAATAACCAGACAGGATGAACCGGGAGGATGATGAACCAGGAGGGCCCCGCGGTGTGAGCTGGGTGGACGTCCGGAAAGTCATCGGCACCACCATCAGGGTATGGCGCCTCGACGGTGCGGCCCGCATGGGGGCAGCCCTGGCCTTCTACCTGACCATGTCGGTGGTGCCGATCGTGATCATGAGCGTGACGGTGGTGAGCCGGGTACTGGGCGAACAGGCGGTGCAGGGGCAGCTCCACGTCACCCTGAGCTCGGCGATCGGGGAGCAGGCGGCGATCGTGGTCGCGGGCATGATCGCCGACGCCGCCCGGCCGGGAGCGGGCACCCTCGCCCAGCTCTTCGGCCTTCTGACCCTGCTGGTGATCGCCTCCAACGGTTTCCATCACCTGCGTGGATCCCTCGATGCCATCTGGGGGATCAGGGGCCGGCAGGGTGCCCTGCGCCACTTCATCGTGGCCCGCTGGCTCTCGTTCCTCCTGCTGCTGGGCATGCAGTCCATCATCCTGCTGCTGATAGTCGCGGGGGTCACCGCCTCGCCG
>CAYSYY010000511.1:2705-3112 GCA_964435265.1 uncultured Gemmatimonadota bacterium | reverse complement strand
AAGCGGGCCGGAAGCGGCCGGACCCCCCCCGGGTCCTGGTGGTGCGGGTGCGCGTGACCTTCTTCAGCACGAAGCGGATGCGGGACCCCATGACCAGACCCTTCCAGGCCGCCGGGACCTTGGAGCGGTCGGCGAATTCCTTCTTCACGTTCTCGACTTCGGCCTCGCTTGGGAGCGTGCCGACGCAGAGGAGGTAGAAGATCTCCTCGGGGGTACGGTCGGTCAGCTCGCTGATCGGGATACCACGGATGATCAGGCCCTTGTCGGGATCCACGAGGGACGTGTCACAGATCAGACCCTTCACCCCCCGCATGCCGCCGTAGGCCTGCGCGATGGTGACCTCGGAGATGACCTGTTCCCCGTGTCCCTTCACCAGGTTCTTGATCTCCTCGCGGCGACCGGGGATG
>CAYSYY010000511.1:0-2695 GCA_964435265.1 uncultured Gemmatimonadota bacterium | reverse complement strand
CTCTCCCTGTGTCTTGAGCTGGCGGATTGGCGGTTCCGACGCTCGTGTGGTTCTCGAATAAGTCATCCGGCAGCGGAACGGAGCTCAACCTCCGGCCGTCACTGCGGGCCTCAATATAGTCGAAGCCCGCAGTGGTATCCAGAACTCCCGGGCGGTTTCGCACCGGAGCCGGCGATTATTCGTTCAGACCGTGGATGGCTCGTCCCAACGCGGTCTCGGCCGCCTCCATGACGGCCTCCCCCAGGGTCGGGTGCGGGTGCATGGTGCGGCCCAGCTGTTCCACCGTCACCCCCGCCTCGAGCGCGAGGCACGCCTCGTTGATCAGATCGGCGGCCTCGGGACCGACGATCTGCACGCCCAGCAGGGTCCCCGCCTTCGCGTCCCCGATGACCTTTACGAAGCCGTCCGGTTGGTTGATGGCCGCCGCCCGGCCCGAGGCGGCGAAGGGGAACTCGCCGGTCATTACCTCGTAGTCCGCCTCGCGGGCCTCTTCTTCCGAAAGCCCGACGTAGGCCACCTCGGGATCGGTGAAGATGACCGCCGGAACGGCCCGGGGATTGTAGACCGTGTCGTGCCCGGCGATGGCCTCGGCCGCCACGACCGCCTCCTTGCTCGCCTTGTGGGCCAGCATCGGCGGTCCGGCCACATCGCCGATGGCGTAGATATTCGCCACGGCCGTGCGCCGCTGCTCATCGACCTCGATGAACCCCTGCCGGTCGGTCTCCAGACCCGCCGCCTCGAGGGCGAGCCCGGCCGTACGTGGGCGCCGCCCGATCGTCACCAGCACCCGCTCGGCGTCGACCCGCACCTCTTCCTGCCCCGGTCCCTCGGCGATGAGGGTGAGTGAGTCGGGCCGTTTCTCCAGGCTCCGGGCGGCGGTGCCGAGATGCACCGTGAGGCCCAGTTTGCGGCAGCGCCGGTGTACCGGTTCGGCGAGGTTGCGCGGCGAGAGCGGGAGCAGGCTCTCCATCATCTCCACCACCGTGACCTCGGTGCCGAACTTGCGGTAGCCGATGCCGAGTTCGAGCCCGATGTACCCGCCGCCGATCACCAGCAGACTGGCCGGCACGGCGGGGAACTCCAGGGCCTGGCGGGAACCCACCACCCGGTCGCCGTCGGGCTCGAAACCCGGGAGGTAGAAGGGGAGCGAACCGGTCGCGATCACGGCATCGGTGAAATCGATCCGCTCCTCCCCCCCGGCGGTCGCCACCGACACGGTCCGTGGATCGAGGAACGATGCAGTGCCCTGCAGGGTATCGACGCCGTAGTGCCGGAAGAGCACCCCCACCCCCCCGCTCATCTTCTTCACCACCCGCTCGCGGAACTTCTGGGTCTTCGAGAAATCGAGGCTCCGGCCCTCGACCGAGATCCCGAAGGTCTTCGCCTCGCTGCCGATGGCGTGGTAGAGATCGGCGGCGGCGATCAGGGCCTTCGACGGGATGCAGCCGCGGTTGAGGCAGACCCCTCCCAGACGCTCCTCCTCCACGCAGAGGGTCCGGCGGCCGAGCTGGGCCAGGCGGATGGCCGCGACGTACCCGCCGGGCCCGGAACCGATCACGACCGCATCGTATACCTGGGGCATCGCTCTCTCCTTCTCCGGTTCAGGGTGCTCCCCGACCGGCCTCGATGATGGCCGAAATGAAGTACTCCCCCGCCCGGTACGAAGAGCGGACAAGCGGTCCGCTCGCCACGTACCCGAAGCCCTTCTCCTCCCCCATGATCCGGTAGGAGGTGAATCGTTCGGGGGGGATGTATTCATGCACCGCCAGGTGCTTCCGGCTCGGCTGCAGGTACTGCCCGACGGTAAGGAAATCGACCCCGGCGGCTCGCAGATCGTCCATGGCCGCGGCGATCTCGGCCTCGCTCTCGCCCAGTCCTACCATGAGGCTCGATTTGGTCCAGAGAGGCTCGCGACGCACCGACGGCGCCAGCGCCTTCAGATCGGCCAGAACCCGGAGCGAGAGTTCATACGAGGCCCGCCGGTCGCGGACCGAGCGGGTGAGCCGCCGGACCACCTCGAGGTTGTGGGCGACGGTTTCGGGGCCGGCGGCGATGACGGTCCCGAGGGCATCGGTCCGGCCGCCGAAGTCGGGGATGAGGGCTTCGACCATCAGGCCGGGGTGGCGCTCCTTCACCCGGCAGATGGTACGGGCGAAGTGTCCGGCTCCGCCGTCGGGCAGATCATCCCGGTCCACACTCGTGATCACGACGTACCGCACCGACGAGCCGCCGAGGAGCTCAGCCACCTTCTCCGGTTCATCGGGATCGAGGAAACCTCCCGGATCACCGCTCATCACATCGCAGAACCGGCAGGCGCGGGTGCACACCCGGCCCATGATCATGACGGTGGCGGTGCCGCCCCCCCAGCACTCCCCCCGGTTGGGACAGCCGGCTTCCTCGCACACGGTGTGGAGATGCAGACCGTGGATCGAGGTCTTGAGTGCGGCGTAGACCTCACCGCCGGGGGCCCGGGTCAGCAGCCAGGGAGGTTTGCGTCCCGGTCCCGTTCTCTTCTCAGTAGGTCTTGGCATGGTCGAGATGGCACTATAAGTTGGGCTTTCTGTCGGGGCAAGACTGACAGGCACGGCCCCCGGGGCCGCCGCGCCACCGGTGCTATCATCTTTCGGAGGATCCATGAGCGACCACGCCAGTTCTGACAAGCCGGCCCGCAACCTCGAAACGTGGGAACGGCTGC
>CAYSYY010000510.1:0-3118 GCA_964435265.1 uncultured Gemmatimonadota bacterium | reverse complement strand
ATCACCAGCCGGGCATTCTCCTGCGTGCGTGCTTCGTCGATTCTCTCCTGGTACCGGGCGGCAATTTTGTTCCGATCATCACCGGTGAACGGTTCCACCGGCAGACCCAGCCGCACCTCCCGGATCAGCCGGCCCGTGAAGTCATACCAGATCAACTCCTGGGACGTTCCGCTGCTCAGGAGGATCCCCCGCCCATGCACACAGTGAAGGCTGGGAATGCTCACAAAAGGCGGCGGGAATGACAGAGACACGCCGGACGGCTGTTGAACCCGGATCCCGTTCTGCACCCAGGGAGTGTCAAGCGCCCAGAGGGAATCCCCGACCGGATCGATGACCGCTATCCCGGCCCGGAAGAACTCAGCCTCAGCGAAACCCGTATTCTGCCACTTCAGGAGGAAGAACCGGTCGTGATCCAGGACCTGCAGATCCATCATGCTGCCCAGAGCAACGTCTTTCACCGTCGGTGGCACGGTCACGACCTCAAGGAGGGTTCCGTCGGTACGGAAGAACGTCCGTCGCCGGAGGTTGTAGTCATATACCGAAATGATATCCCCCTGCAGAAGGAGATCGCTCATCCGCGTGAATTCACCCGGGCCCTGCCCCTCCCGACCGAAACCCCGAATGAAATCGCCCTGCCGGTCGAAGACGGCGATCCGACTGTTCCCCGAATCCAGGATATAGTAGTGCCCGTACCGATCCGTGGTGAGCTCGATGGGGCGATAGAGCAGCGACGCCTCGTTCCCGGGATCTTCTCTGAGTCTGAGGACAGGTTCGAAGGTGAAAAGAGCGTCGAGGTACTTCGGCCCGCCCTCGTTCTCGGAGATGGTGACGTCATTCTCCGAGAAGGTGCGGAAGGAATGCACCGGACTGCCCGCGTTCGATCGACCACAGGTGGAGATCATGAAAAGCAGTAAAAGACCGGAGGCGACGGCCGACATCCTTCTCACGGGACACTGCTCCTGATTGGAGGAGATATATTCCAAAGAGTGTAGGCACATCCGTATCCCGGTGACAAGAGCACGGGGAGTACGAATTTCGCGTGAGGCGACAGGAAGCACGTGGAAGACATGCAATAAGTGATAAGGTGAAAGTGAGCACATCACGGGGCATGGCTCATGAGAGGCTGGTCATCGACTCGATATCAAGAGTGGTGAATACGTGCGAACGGGCGACGGATCAGGTCATCATTTCATTGTCAGCACCCGAATCACCGGCTCTCCCCGGTTCGTTCCGAGACCGTAGATATGGGAGTCCCTGACGACCACCGTACGCGGCTCCACGGGGAGCATGACGCACCCGAGGTATTCACCATCGCCACTAAATACATCGGTCGGCCAGAGATCATCCGTCTCGGCTTCACCGGTGCGCTGGACCAGGATCTGACCGTCGGGGCCTTCGGCAATCCAGAGCAGAGACACCCGCTCCTGCAACCAGATGAAACCAGCTTCCAGCGATCTCCAGCTGGACATCCCGATCGCTTCGACGAAGCTCTCCTTGAGACTCTCCGACATCGAGCCGGGGGTGTGCACCCGACAGAAGCGCCTGATGGGCACCCCCGTGGCGGGATCGATCTCAGCGATCCAATCCTCAAGCCAGCTGGCGACATAGCACCGGCCGCCGCGGGTGAAGAGAACATGGTCCTTGAGCAGGGTCATATAGTCCACGCCGGCCTGAACCATACCGGCGAGCGCGGGTACCGGTTCATGTACGATGCTGGTCAGCGTGTCGGCTCGACTCCCTGGAGAATCCCCCCGCACGATGTGGGTCGTGTAGATATTCCGGTGTTCGCGATCCCTGATTCCGGTCAGTCCGACCCAGAATATCAGGTCATCGCGACAGATCAACGTGCGCGTTGTTCCGCCGAGACAGAGGGGATGACCCGCATCCAGCGTTTCGAGAGAAAGCAGCCTGCCGTCAAGATCCCAGGTCTGGATCCGCGGCGGCCATCGGCTCCAGAGTTCGAATACCCGCTCTCCGACGGATCGCAGGTACCAGCCGTAAGGACCGTGACCCAGATCGCCCGGACCGTCACCAGGCTGAGCGAAGGAGGCGATAGGGATTCCCTCGGAGCTGAAAGCACGAAGTTGCAGGGGTTTACTGTCTCCGATGACGATTTCGCCCCCCGGCATGATCAACAGGCCGAAGGGAGCACGCAGGATCAGATCCTCGCGTCCGGCGCCGGCATCCGCACCTATCTCGAGGATAACCGTGTATTCCCACGGCGCGGGAAGCGACTCTTCCGCATGGCTGACGACAGCCGGAACGTCCGGCCAGGCGACCGAGTCAGGGGCGGGAGAATCCGCCCCGCTGCAGGAAGTCAGCGCCATCAGGACCAGGTGACCGGCAGCCCGGTGCCGGCAAGACCATCGATACCATCTCATGGGGATATCTTCCAGCACGAGAATACCTTCCGGAGCGAACAGTGTTCCCATACTCCTCATTGACAGAACCGACGGTTTCATCGGGGAGACGTTTAGAACGGATGCTCCTTTCCCTGATCACTCAGGTATGTCACCATGAGCACGGCGAGGAGCAGATTCTATGCTATTCAAAGCAGCGACGAATAATACCCGCCAGGGCTTCTGGGCGCTGGCCGGCGCTCTGCTGGTACTCCCGACGGGATTCGTGCTCGCATCCCTGTTCTGCTGAGGGCACCCCCTGAGCTGGCTCGGTCCGAGCCTGCTGTATATCGGGATCCCCGGGGCCTTTGTCTTCTCGATCTTCACCCGGAAGAAGTACCCCGCCTGCCCGCTGGCCAAAGCGGCTTTCATCCTCGCCGGCGTGGTGCTGGCCCTGCTCCTGCTGCTGCTGCTCATTGCGATATTCTGATGGTACCGGACAGCTCGTCATCTCCCGGCGATCTGTTCAGGAGGCATCCCTCCGGTACCATGTGAGGCGAAATTTCCCCGGGATCGGATAAACAGTCATTCTTCTCCCTCTGTCCCCTGTGCGGGAGTCACCGGAACCGACGGAACCGCCCTCACCCCGGATGATGCGCCATGAAACTGCTCAGCCATGTGAGTATCATCGGTATCCTTGTTTCGACTCTGACCTTCTGCAGCCGCAATCCGACCGAACCGCAGATCCAGAAGCTCCTTCTGAACGGGAGCATCGAGGG
>CAYSYY010000509.1:0-3119 GCA_964435265.1 uncultured Gemmatimonadota bacterium | reverse complement strand
GCGAGAGCGGCCAGCAGGCAGGCGGTGCAGAGGGCTCTGCCGAGCGTGCCGCCCGGTGCGCCGCCCGGCGCGCCGCCGAGTGCGTTAACGGGGGCGGCGCTGAGGTCGGGGTGGAATGCGGGGCGGAAGGCGGTGCGGAATCCAGGATGGTGTGCGGTGTGAGCAATGGCGGTTCTCTTCATGACCCTTTCCCTCTTCCCGGGCAATCAGTCGGTATCATCCCGGCTGAGAAAATAGCACCTCGGGGATGAAGAGGTCACGGTCTGCGCGGGTATTCCCCCTCAAGGCCGACGGTGCGATAAACAATCCGCTGCTGCAAGCCGTCCTTTCTCCGTGGTGTCACATCTGTGACCGTAGGAGGACTGGACTGTACGTTTCCGCAAGGAACCTGCGTAAAGGTATGGACATGATCATATCCCGGGTGCTGCAAGCCTACCGTCGGCGCCTGCCGGCCGTCTCCCTGATCGTCGTATCGGCCGTTCTGCTCGTGAGCTGTGAGAGTTCCCTCGGAGTCGAGTACACCCTGCCCGGCACGTGGGAAGGCTATATCGGACTGGGACAGCTGACCAACCAGATCGCCAAAGGCGACCTGACCATGGTCATCACGCCGCAGAAGGCGGTCACTGTCTCGGGCAGCATCTCCGGCTATTCGGATATCCACGGCGGCGACTTCGTGATGGTCTTCGAGGGCTCCCCGGTCATCAGGGTCCAGGGTGATGTCTACGGTCAGATCACCATGACCCGATACCGGGCCGGTATCGATACGACCGACGTCACGGTGCTCTTCACCGGCACCTTCAGCGATATGTCGGTGAGCTGTTTCGGGGACTGGGGAACGGTGACCGGTTCGGCTTTCTCGGCCGCCGGCACATGGACGGCGGTGAAGGACTGATCCTCCTTCAGAACCTGTTCAATCTTCGCAGGCAGGGTATGAGGTACTCGATCCGGTTCTATTTCCGGAGGTATAGGAAGACGTAGCCGGTCGTACCGTTCTCGCCCGACTCGCAGTTGCCGACCAGCAGATCCAGCCTGCCGTCGTTGTTCCAGTCGGCCACCGCCAGCCGCAGGCGGTAGCCCGGGATGCCGGCGTCGGCCTTCCACCATTCCGACAGTTCGGCGTAGCCGCCCTCGATCGGAACGCGGCGGCCGGTGAATATGCTCACTCCGGCTTCGAATTCCCCGTCGCCCCGTCCCCGGAAGAAGGTAACACCGGCGGCCTCGTCGCCCACGAGGATATCGAGGCGGCCGTCGCCGTCCCAGTCCACCGGCACGGGATGGGATTTCTGCACCACCCTCATCGGCTCGCCGCCGGCGGTGAGTTGGATCCGCTCACCGAACCGGAACGCGGTCGGGGTCCCCCGGTTGAGGTTCAGGTACACCCCTCCCCGAACGCTGCCCACCACCAGGTCGAGATCGCCGTCCCCGTCCCAGTCCACGACCTGTGTCGTGCTCATCCACCGGTTCATGTCTTCTTCGTCGCGGCCCTCTTCCGGGATCACGACCGGGGCGGCCAGACCGTCCGGAGTGCCCGCGAAGAAGTACACATCGCCGGGGGCGTACTCGCCGGTGATCACGTCGTCGAGGCCGTCACCGTTCAGATCCACAACCTGTGGAGTGAAACCGATGCATCACCCCGGTTCCATGCTGGCGTCCTGCCCGGCCGCCTGCAGGAAGGTGAAGGAATCGAAGCGTGGTTCGGCGTCGGTACCCCGGTTCAGATAGACCCGGCAGCGCCCGCTCGTCGCCCCCCGGCCGAACTGTCCGACCAGGAGGTCCTTGCGGCCGTCGCGGTCGAGGTCCCAGACGAACGGTGCGGCGTGTCCGATCTCGACCGCGATCGGTTCCCCCCCCGCCGTGATTTTCACCGGCGGATCCAGCTCGGGCACCGGCGGAGCCTGTTCGGACAGCGGCCGAGCCGGTTCCAACAGCAGCGGAGCCGGTTCCGACAGCTGCGGCGCAGGTGCCGGCAGTCGGGGAGCCGGATTCTGGGTACCGGCCGTCAGGAACAGCAGCATGGCGACACTGCCGGCAAGCACGGCGACAGATCGTCCCGGATTTTCGTTCACAGGTGGGCCTCCCTCCTCAGGATCGCACTGGAAGATATGATCCGCACGATCATCTTATCCAGCAACCAAAACATGCCGGCCGACATCGAACCGGAAACTGATCGAACCTCCCTCGACCGGGAAGACGAATTTCATGACTGGAAGAAAACCTCTCCTGGAGATCCGCTGCCGCCCGGCCGTGACCCGTTTCCGCCGGTCGGAGATCCGTTTCCGCCGGTCGGAGATCCGTTTCCGCCGGCCGGAGATCGGATCGTGCTCGCGAGCGACCCGCTCCCGCCTGACGGTGGTCGGAGGCTGCCTGTTCGCCGCCCTTCTGGCGGGCGGCTGTTCCGGCCGGGGGGACGAGGCCGGCTCCACGGCTGTCCCGCTCTATCGTGACGTCCTGACCCGCGAACGCACGATCGATTCTTCCGATCTGCCCGATGAGTACCAGTTCGTGAACCCGACCGGTCTGACGGTGGACGGGGCGGGGAATGTCTATGTCGCCGATGACGCCCGCGTGAAGGTCTTCGACGCGGCCGGACGCCCCCTGCGGATCATCGGACGCCCGGGCCAGGGACCGGGTGAATTCCTGACTGCCCGGGAACCCGCCGTCGGTCCCCGGGGGCACCTGGCGGTTCAGGAATCCTGGACCTCGACCATCTTCGGCCCTGACGGCGAGCTGCAGCGTGAGATCCAGTACCGGGCCGAACCCGTCATCAGGGAATATCTGCGCGGATGCGGGATCACCTTCAGCACCATGTACCGGGTAATCCCGCTCACCGATGATTCATATCTGATGGAGATCAAGGCCCGAAACTACGCCCTGGAGGGCATGTACTGCGGTCTCGAACCGCTCCTGCTCGTTTCTTCCGGCGGCCTGGAAGAGATCGCCTCCTACCGTTCCCGCAACCATGTCCGCCCGCCCGACGGGGGTGAGTTCAGCCTCGATTTCCAGGGGGAACTGCTCTGGACCCTGGCCGGTACCGACCGGCTCGTCTACACCGAAACGGGGCTGGACATCGATCGCTCGCCCGATCCGCCCCGCTACCGCCTGAACCTGGTCGACCTTAC
>CAYSYY010000508.1:0-3125 GCA_964435265.1 uncultured Gemmatimonadota bacterium | reverse complement strand
GCGTGCCGCGCACCAGCCGGACATCCCGCAGGTTGCCGAGCTCATCGGGGCCTCCGGCGGCGTACAGCGCAGTGAAGATCGTGGCGGGGCTGTTCAGGGTGTAGGCACCGGGTCGCACCGCACCCCCGAGCACGTAAACCCGGACACCCCGCAGCCGGCCCAGCGAGAGGTCGAGGAAGGCGGTGGCACCCTCCCGGCCGTAATCCAGGGTTTCGTAGAACGGCGTCATCCGCTGCACGAGGTGCCGCTTGGCCTCCTCCAGGGTGCGCGAGGCCAGCATTATCTGGCCGACCTTGGGCAGGAAGATGTGCCCTTCACGAGTGATGGTCTGGGTGATCAGGTCGTCGGTCGCCCCCCAGATCATGATGACGACTTCGTCCCCCGGCCCGAGACGGTAGTCGGCGCCGACCGGACCGAAGGCGCTCGGCGCAAAATCCAGAGTCGCCTCCTGAAAAACCCGGCGGCCGAAGAGTTCGAAGACAACGGTGGTATCGAGCTCGTCGGGGGAGAGGGCGAAATCGTAGGCAATCCGCGGCTGCGGGATCTCGGTCGTATCCACGGCGGTGATCGCCAGGCTGGTGTCGGCCTGCGGGATCAGCGAGCCGGGGAGCTGATAGAGCCCCCCGGTTCCGGGCTGCGTCGCCTGTCCGGTCCGGGATTGCTCCAGACGGCGCAGTAGCATGGCCTGCTGCTGCGGCGTCAGATCGTCCCATGAGATGCCGGGGGGCAGCTGCTGGGCGAGGATCGGAGGAGCGATCAGCAGGAGCAGGCCGAGCGTGAAGAGGCGAAAGAAGAAAAAGAATCCGGATCTGTTCATAGTCTCTCGTTCCGCTTGATTCCGGAGGGGTCTCTGAAGGTGATATTGAACTCGCACCGACACCCGACTGCAAAGAAAAACAGAAGCGATGGTGCGATGTGTCGACCCCATCATCTCATGCAGAAAACGACTCCAACAACCTTGACCCGGTTCCCGGTCCCCCTATACTTCTTATCCGGCAGAGATACCCGCGCTCTGACCTGAAGGTCCGGGGCGCTTTTTTATGCCTGCATGCAGGAGCTGAGATCTGATGCCTGCCTGGATCATAGTCGGTTCGCAGTGGGGGGATGAGGGCAAGGGGAAGATCGTCGACCTCCTGTCGGTCTCGGCCGACATGGTGGTGCGCTACCAGGGCGGTGCCAACGCCGGCCACACGGTCGTCATCGCGGGAGAACAGACCATCCTGCACCAGATCCCCTCCGGGATCCTGCACGAAGGGGTTGTCTGTGTCATCGGCAACGGGGTGGTGATCGATCCCCGGGCCCTGCAGGATGAGATCCGGATGCTGGAGGAAAAGGGCATCGAAGTCGAGGGGCGGCTCTTCATCAGCCAGAACGCCCATCTCATCATGCCCTATCACCACATGCTCGATCAGCTGCGCGACAAGAGCCTGGGTGAGAAGAAGATCGGTACCACCGGGCGCGGTATCGGACCGGCTTACGTCGACAAGGTCGCCCGCTCCGGCATCCGGATCGTCGACCTGCTGAACCGGGAGCTCTTCCAGGAGAAGCTACTGCGCAACATCGAGGACAAGAACGTGGTGCTGCAGCGTATCTACGGCGAGCCCGAGCTGGACGCCGAGGCCATTGTCACCGAGTACCTGGAATTCGATCAGATGATCGACCGGTACATCAAGGACGTCAGCGTGCTGGTCAACGAGGCGCTGGACGAGGGGAAGATGGTGCTGATGGAGGGGGCCCAGGGAACCCACCTCGATGTCGACCACGGCACCTATCCCTACGTGACCTCGAGCAATCCGTCGGCCGGCGCGGCCTGTATCGGCACCGGCATCGGTCCCACCCGGATCACCGGCGTGCTGGGGGTGGTGAAGGCGTATACGACGCGGGTGGGAAGCGGTCCCTTCCCGACCGAGTTCGGCGAGGAGTTCGGCTGCCACGTGCGTGAGCTGGGCGGGGAGTTCGGCGCCACCACCGGACGGCCCCGCCGCTGCGGCTGGTTCGACGCCGTGGTGGCGAACCATTCGGTGCGGGTCAACGGCCTGACCGCCTGGGCGGTGACCAAGCTCGACGTGCTCGACACCCTCGAGGAGCTCAAGATCTGTACCGGCTACCGGGTGGGGGACCGGATCAAGGTCAACATGCCCAGCGAGCCGTGGATCCTGGCCGACGCCCGGCCCGAGTACGAGACCATGGCGGGGTGGCGGGAACCGACGGGAGGATGCCGCAGCTGGGAGGAACTGCCCGGGGCGGCCCGCCGGTACCTGGACCGCATCGCCGAGCTCACCGGCACGCCGATCGTCCTGATCGGGGTGGGCTCGGGGCGCGAAGAGATGGTGATCGTCAAGGACGATCGGATGAACTGGATCGCCGAAGCCGTCGCGGCTTCACGGGGGAGTAGCTCAGTCAGGTAGAGCAGCGGGCTTTTAACCCGCGGGTCCAGGGTTCGATTCCCTGCTCCCTCACCACATTGCATATTATGGTCATTGTATATTATGGTCATTGAAAGGGGGCGACTCTGGATTCGACGGGGGTCGTCGTGATGGTGGCTGCGTTCCGAGTTGCCGGGCGGGCTCGTCAAAACGCCCGGAAACCGAAAAGCGCCAACACTAACTTCGCGCTGGCCGCTTAAAAGCGGTCCGTCCGCTGATCAGCCCGTCTGCGGCGGGTCAACCGGACGTCGGAAAAGCAGACTGGTTCGGGGTGTCGTCCGGGCTTCCTGAATGAGATCTGAACCGGACTGGTCCCGGCCGTGGCCTGCCGGCCGGCAGCGACCGGGACGAGAATGATAGACCGGCCATGAGCGTAGAGGTCACCTGATCGGATCTTCGGACGCGGGTTCGATTCCCGCCGCCTCCACCATTCTGCGGGGCCCTCCCGGCGCACCCTGCGGGGGGGCCCCGCTTCTACGGGCACCATGTCTGTCTCGGCCGGATCGAATTCACCCTTCTTGTACTGTCTGCATATTCAATCGCGTATCTGTACACGTACTTCGGGAATTGAGGCTGTATATGTATTATTATATGAATTCATGTTCTTTATATCATATTGTGTATTGACAATATATAGATATTCCATAAGATATGAGCAATTACGTCTAAGATAGGATCGCATATGAAACCTGAACGTCT
>CAYSYY010000507.1:0-3135 GCA_964435265.1 uncultured Gemmatimonadota bacterium | reverse complement strand
GCTTCATCCAGCCCCCCGGCCGGAGCCGGCAGGGGATGGAAGACCGCGGGGGTGAGGTACTGGAGCAGGTGCCGTTCGAGGAAGGCGGGGAAGCTGGCCGGATGGCCGGGGGGCAGGCCGACGTATTCGTCCATGTGGAAGACGGTCACGCGCGTCCACGGCACGTCGGGGATCTCCCGCAGGGCGGTCAGGAAGGTCAACTGGGAGTTGCCGGTGGCGAAGATCACCGCCGCCCGCCCCCGCTCCTCGACCGCCGCGGTGATGATCCCGGCGGCCGCCTCAGCCGCCGCCGCGCCCGTTTCTTCGTTGGTCGCATACACGCTGACACCGAGAGCCTCCACCGCCGTCTCGAGGAGCGGCCGGGGATTCATGCGCCCCCCGCCTCCCGGTAGACCCACCGCCCGCCGACCATGGTGCCCCAGGCGGTGAAGTCGTCGTTGAAGACGGCCAGGTCGGCCGCGCCTCCCGGTTCGAGGACGCCCCGGCTGCCGGCCTCGCCGAGCACGCGGGCCGGATTGAGGGTGGCCATGCGCACGGCGTCAGCCGGCGCCAGTCCGAGGGTGCGGAGCACGACCCCGAGCATCTCGTTGAGCAGGGTGGTGCTCCCGGCGAAGGCGGTGCGATCGGGCATCATCCCCACCCCGTCCCGGACCTCGTACTCCCGCCCGGCCACGGTGTAACGGGATCCCTCGGGCAGGCCCGCCCCGGGGACGGCGTCGGAGACCAGGCAGAGCCGATCCGGGCCCAGACAGCGCCAGGCCAGTTTCATCAGGGTGGGGGGCAGGTGCCGGTCGTCGGCGATCATTTCAGCCGTCAGTTCGTCGGAGGCCAGGGCGGCTTCGAGCAGTCCCGGCCGGCGCCATGGTCCCTCGCGGATGGTGGTCGACTGCCCGCTCCAGAGGTGGGCGACGTGGCGCAGGCCGGCCGCGACGGCCGCCGCCACCTCGTCGTCACGGGCGTCGCTGTGCCCGGCCGAGGGGACGATCCCGCATTCGGCGAGCTGTTCGATCAGGCTTACGGCGCCGGGCAGCTCGGGAGCCAGCGTCACGATGCGGATGATCCCGGCGAATGCGAGCAGTTCAGCGGCCGTGCCGTCATCGGGCCGGCGCAGGCACGCCGGATCGAGGGCGCCGGCCTGGAGCGGGTTCAGGTAGGGCCCTTCGAGGTGGATCCCCGCGATGCGCGCTCCGCCGGCGCCTCTATTCGAAGTCCCGCCGGACAATCCATCGGACATCCCGCCTGACAATCCGTCGGATGCCGCGCCGGTGACGTGATTTGAAGTCCTGTGTTTCAATTCCTCGGACGTTTCGGATGCTGACGCCAGGTATTCCCGGGCGAAGGAGAGGCGCTCGCGGAGGTCGGGCAGGGGCGCGGCGGCCAGGGTGGCCACGACGGTGGTGATCCCGTGCCGGGCGTTCGCGGCCGCGATCGCATCCCAGGCCTCGGCCGCCGGTTCGTCGAAGCCGCGGCCCGAGGCGCCGTGCTGGTGCAGGTCGATCAGGCCGGGGGTGAGGAGACGGCCGCCGAGGTCGATCACCTCTGTCCCCGCTCCGGGACCATCACCGGCCTCGATCGAGGCGATCCGGCCCCCCGCCACGATCAGCGTCCGGCCGGTGACGATCTCGTCGGGCAGGGCCAGCCGGGCGTTGACCAGAGCGATCGATCCGGGAGACGACGTCACCGGCCTCCGACCATCCCGACCGCGGCCGTGGTCGTGTGGTACTTGGCGATCATGTCCGGGACTTCCCAGTCCGGCAGGGCACCCTCCTCCAGATAGCGCAGGTACGCCTCTATCACCTGAGCGAAGTGGGCTTCATGGCCGACCTTGTACTCCGCGGGTATCTCTACCCGCCACGATCCCGCCGCGAGCCGCACCGCCTCGACGCCGGGATACGTCGGCGCGATGATCTCCCGGAACGCCCTCGCCAGGCGCCCCGCGAAAGCCTCGGCGTCCCCCCGCGCCTCGAGGTACAGCGTCGGCTGGTACGCCTCTTCGGCTCCCTGCCTGATGATCAGCTCGCAGCCCGTCCCCCGCATGAGGGAGTAGTGGGTGTCGCCGGTCCCTGCGGGCGCTTCGTAGTTCCAGCTCACCGACACCCGGGCACAGACGCCCCTGATCCGGTAGGTCATCGTTCCGTTGCAGGGGTAGCGCAGCCGCCCCTGCTCGATGTACGCAGCGAGGAAACCGGGGAAGGCGGCCAGCCCCGTGACCCGGGTGTACTGCTCCAGCGTCAGATCGGTCGTCCAGCCCCGGGCGGAGAGCATCTCGATATCCGCATCGGGATCGATGATCTCGCCGGGGAAGCACGCCCACTGGATCAGATCGACGAGGTGGGTGCCCACATCGGCCAGGCCGGTCCCTTCCTGGGTGACGTCGAAGAACCAGCCGGGGCGGGTGAGCGGGGTGCCGGACACGTACTTGAAGAGATGGTGCACGCTCTCCTTGGTGACCGACGGATCCTCGGGCGTTCCCGGTTCGAGGGTGCCGAAGAGGGCCGGGATCATCGAGAGCTCCCGCTGCAGCAGGTTGGTGATCTCGAACCGTTCGGTCATGATGTCGTAGAGCAGCACGCCCTTCTCCCCGGCGATCCGGAAGGCCTCGACGAGGCGGGGGTACTCGTCGGGGGTGATGACCATGGGCTTGTCGGCCAGCACGTGCAGGCCGGCCGCCACGGCCCGGTGGATGTACTCGGTCTTGCGGGCGTTGTTGCCGGCCGTGATGAGAACCCGCCTGTCCTGTCCGCCCTGTTCGGCCAGCATCCGTTCGAGGTAATCGGACCCCCGGTAGACCGTCATCCGCCACGCCGTCGGTTCTTCCGCCCGGGTGTTGAAAGCCTCGATCCGGGAGAGGAAGTCCTCGAGTTCGGGACCGGCGGGAGCGTAGACGAACACCCGGGGATCGATCCCTGCATACATCTTCTGCTGGACCAGGCCGGCATGGAAGTGACCGGGATTGAGCTGGACCAGGTGGATGGCGCCGCCCTCCCCCGCCCTTTCGCGGGCCGTACCGCCGCACCCGGCGGCCGCGAAGAGGATAACGGCCGGCAGCAGAACGGCGGCCGTCCCGGCGGCACCGACGGACAGACGCCGGCGGATGGATCCGGTCGCGCTTCCCGGCACCCCTCAGTCCCCCAG
>CAYSYY010000506.1:0-3142 GCA_964435265.1 uncultured Gemmatimonadota bacterium | reverse complement strand
TGACCTCACGCTCACCTTCATCCTGTACGGCTATCACAACGGCTACTGCAGCATTGCCTGTACCGATTCGCACCAAGTGCGGGATATCCATATGGACCCGGTCAGTGATATTCCCGGTCTCCGCCTTTCGCCTCGGTGAGAAAAGGCCAGCATCAGTACCGGATACAGTGGCACGTCCCGGCCTCCGATGAGAGGGAAGCGAACTCCTGATCCCTTGGCAATTCCGGCCGATTGCCGTTACTCTCGTTCTAGCGGGCAGGAGTCCTCCCCATGGTCGGATCGAAGATTCTACATTACGAGATCCTCGAGCTCCTCGGACGGGGAGCCATGGGCGTCGTGTACAAGGCGCGGGATACGCGTCTCGATACCTTCCGGGCGCTGAAATTCCTCCATCTCGAACTCTCGAGCCTTGCGGATACTCACGATCACTTCCTCCGGGAGGCACGCACCCAGGCGCAGTTGATGCACCCCAATATCGCCGCCCTGCTCGCCCTCGAGATCGCCGACGACGCGACTTTTCTGGTCATGGAGTACGTCGACGGGATCCCTCTCGATGTCTATCTCAGAGAGGAAAATCCCCCGGTCAGGGATCGGATCGGCATCCTCATGCAGGTAGCCCGGGCGCTGGAGGCCGCTCACGCCCGGGGGATCATCCACCGCGATATCAAACCGTCCAATGTGCTGATGACACGCGACGGCACCGCCAAGGTGACCGATTTCGGGCTGGCCAAGTCGATCGGGCAGACCGAACTCTCCCGGACGGGCGAAACCAAGGGGAGCGTCTTCTATATGCCCCCCGAAGCGTTCAAGGGCGGCCGGATCACCACCGCCGCCGATGTATGGGCTCTCGGGGTACTGACCTATGCGGTGCTCGAGGGAGAACCTCCCTTCCGCGGAGAAGTCTTCGAAGCCATCGCCTATGCGATCATCCAGGAACCGCACGCCATCCTCTCCGCGCGGTACCGGCAGGCGCTGCCGGGGATCGACAGCTTCCTGGAGGCATGTCTGCACAAAGATCCGGCCGAGCGGATGCCCTCCGGGCGGGAGGCCCTCACCGGGCTGCAGGCCGTAGCCCAGAACGCAGGTTTCGAGGACCTGCTCAGGATCACCCTGCCGGTAACCACTCCCCGGCCGGTCAGGAGACGGGGCCGACGGATCTCAGCCGCGGCCGGCGCGATCGCCCTGGCTGCGATCGCGACGGTGGTGGCTATGCTGTTGATCCGTCACCCCCCTCCACGCATGCCGGTGTTGCTGTTGGAGCAATCAGCCCTGGCCGATGAAAGCGATCCCAGTTGGAGTCCCGATGGAATCCGATTCGCCTACATCCAAGGTCTTCAGCAGGAAACGAAGTCTCTGGTGATCCGCAGCCTCCAGGACGGCGTGCCTCCGGTCGTCGAGGAACTGCCGTCCGATCTGAGCGTGGGTCAGGTCTATTGGTCGCCATGCGAAGAAGTGGTGGCTCTCAATGGTGCCTCCGGGCTGTTCCTGTTCCATCTGGAGACCCAGGTCACTCATCAGCTCACGGATTATCCCGCTCAACAACCCTCCTGGTCATCAGATGGGCAGTGGCTGATCTGGGGGAATCAGTCCACCGAACACTCCTTTCTCGAACAGGTGGGGCCGATTGATCCGACGACAGCCTTCGCGGGTGGCGAGCTCATCCCGCAACTGATCGACTTCGGGGATGTAGCGGCTTTCGATATCAGCACGAGCTACTACTGCCCGGTTTTCATCCTCGAAGACACAAAGATCGCCTTCGTGGCTTCACGCCTGGCGGACAATCTGGGCATCTGGATGCTGGATCCGGCAAGCGGGACCATAGAGCCGATCATGGCCGGTGAGCCGTACCGACCCTGGGACCTGGACTGGAATGAAGGGGGACACGTTCTCTTTTTCAAAGAGGATATGGGCACGGAGATATTCCGGGTTCCCCTGGATGCCGACGGACACTGTGACGGAGAGGTGCGGCGGATAGAGCTTGCAGTACCTGTCAGCGGCTTCGATCTCGATCCGGCCAACAACCGGCTGGCCCTGCTGACGACGACTGATTCATATCACATCTGGCAATCCCCTCTCACGGCAACCCGACGCGCGTTCACTCCCCTGATCACCAGATACTATCAGACGCTCTCGCCTATGCTGTGGAAGCAGCGTAACGCTATCGTGTTCAGCGCCGTGGATACCCCGCGCGGAGTTAACCTTGACACCTACGATGTGGATGCCGGGGAGAAAGAAGATCTCCACCCACCAAGCGATCAGTACGGGAACGAGTACTCACCAACGATCGATCCGGCCGAGGGCCGCTTCATCGTCTTTCTCGGCGTCATCGGGAGTCAAGACACGGGATTGCTCTACTACGACGCACATATCGGACAGATCGGCGTGCTGCTGAAGTGTCCCCCTGACGGCGGGTACCTTACCCCTCACTGGTCGAGCGATGGTGAAGAGATCTTCATGATCTTCTCACCCAGCGACCGAACCCGTGACCGGGAGATCCATCGGATGCGGGTGAACAGAACTTCCTCGGGAATTCGGGCGGGTGAGATCCGATCGGTCCTGGTCCGGCCACATATCTCGGCCCCTCAGCAGAGCGCTGATGGGCGCTTTCTCATCATCGACACGCTCAGAGAGAATCGCCGTTTCCTCGATCTGGTCGATCTGACGACCATTGAAGTCCGGCCGTTCACGGAAGGCAGCTTCCCGGCCCTCGATACCACCCGTCGTGATCTCTATTTCATGCAGGGATCATCGGTCTGGAGGATCCGCGACTGGGCTGAGCAGGTCGGTCGTGAGGTCACCCCCGAACGAATCGTCGATCTCCCCCGGGGAGTCAATGAGATGGGATTCACCAATCCTATGTGTATCAATGATACCGCGGTCTACGCTCTCCTCCACCAGACCAATGTGGGGCAGTTGAGGGTGTATCAGCTGCCTCGCTGACGTGCCGAGCGCGCGGGGAGGTGTCAGAATTCAAAGAGGTCGGGACACTCACTCGGCTCTTCCACCCACCGGCGCAGCGACGGGCAGTAGAAGGAGCGGGCGGTGTCGCTCACGGTCGCCTTCGGCCACTTGTTCCACTTCACAATCTGCTTCACGTCGCTGCTGAGGCTCTTCTCGAATCCCTTTCCGCTGGCTGGATCGT
>CAYSYY010000505.1:1033-3146 GCA_964435265.1 uncultured Gemmatimonadota bacterium | reverse complement strand
AGAGAAAATCTGAGAATTCCTGAAGAGATAAAGAGCTTGTCTCACTCAAAAAACCAAAAAAGGCGAACCCAGCCAATAGAAAACGCAGGAGACGAATCCCAATTGGCTGAAAGCTGGGAGCGAGCTAGATCGATACTCTCGAAATTTGACCTTGAAGGTCTTCGGTTGAAAAATATAGCAGAATCTTTTGACTTATACTGGCACCCCAATCTTTCCAAATCGAAACTCAGCGATTTGCTTGAATATGAGTTTAGTGAACTTTTATCAGACGATCCTACCCCCTTCTGGCGGACACTTCAACTGAGGCCGGGCCGGACACTATGGTCGTCGTACTGGCTGGCGGTGCGTAGAAGAATGCTGCGGTTGTTCCACCACAGGATTTTGTTCTTTCCTTTTTCTTTCAAGGAGTTGAGCATTCTAGAGACAGAATGAATTAGCTCAGTCATTTCAGTATCCAAGATCGCGAGCACAATGTCACCTTCGGAGTTCTGCTCAACTGTGCAATTTCTTTTCTCAAAGAGGAGATTCCTCATCGAGCTCAAAGTGTATTTGCTGCCATCCTCCTTGTTCAGATATCGATCGCCAAGTTCTTTCAGAAAATACTCATAGGCTATTCGTGCTACCATAACACAGTAGAACTCAAATTCGATCTTTTCCGGATCCTTGCCATAAACTTCATCTATGTAGTAACTGGCCACCAAGTCCTTCAGGCCATTTTCTATGATCCAGCGATAGCGATATTTCTTCAGAAGTTCTATGGCTCCAAGTTCCGTGTCTGTCGTTGCGAAACACCGTACGTTTTCTTTGCTCTTGTGATTTCGTAAAATAACGATCGTGAGGGGCAGCTTTGTCTTCGGCAATATCATTTTGAGCGCCTTGTATTCATCTTGATCATTGTTTGGCAAGGCAAGCCAGTCCTCTTTTTCTTGCAAGGCCGGGGTTATGAGTTTTTTGATCTGAGGGTTCTGTTTTAGGCATACGTATATTTCGCCATTCTTGAAGATCGTTTCCTTGAAGTAGTGAAAATCAGCTTCCTTTGTGTATTCAGAATCCATGTAAATCTCTTCGATGGCCAAGGGATCCAAAATAGGATAAATGTTTTGCTCGCAAAACTCTCGTATGATCTTGGTCGACCTGACAGCGCCTTGATAGTAGGCGATGGTTATTATCACATTTGCAGCAAGATCCCAAGCAACATGCGGCCGGAAGCCGGGCACCAGATCACCTTTTTTATTGGGTCCCTTGCCAATCCCGTCCTCTTGCGCATTTTTCCCATAGAAATCCTTGAAATGGAAATCAAAGGCCAGTTTCTGCCCCTCTATGATCCCTAACTGTTTCGCCCTTGCTACCAGATCACATCTCATTTTGTGCAGCCCGTCAAACTTGAATTCGCATGACTCCTCGTAGAACCGCGAAGAAGAGCCAAACAGACCAATCCCACTGGCGAGCGCAACAGAACGATCTCGGTTGTTGCTCAGATGGTTGATGCGCCGATATCCTGCTAGAATGCGGAAAACATTCAACATCGCCAGATTTGTGATCTCTTTACCGCGCAACTTGGGAGGGCCATAGGTTTCAAATGACTGCACAATTCCCAGATCGTTTACAAATGGCGCCAAAATGAACGGACCCGGATCACAGATGTGATAGGCGTGGGTTTTCATCTTCTTGCATATCAACTCAAAATGGCGATTGATCCTGCGTGTCTTCAAAATTATTTCTTCCGACAGAAGCTCGCCGGCGGTCGCGATAGGCCTGAAGGGCTCTTCTGTTTTCGGCTGCGATAATTCCATGAAACGATCAAGAGCAACCGCAGAACGCCCCTTATCTTGAAGACCCCAACGCTTGATGATGCGATTCACCACATATCTCGAACAACGAAGCTTGCTCGTATCGACTATTTGCTGAGCCGACCATGAGGGATGTTCAAGTCTCGCGAGCAAAATCTTCAGCTGCAGTTCATCAGAGATACTGTCCTTTTTGCCATAGGCATTGGCTGAGACGATCGCCCACGGTCCATACAAGCGATATTCCTTGATCAAGCGGTAGTAGGTAGTCATGGGAATATTGAGTCGAATACAGCTTTCATACACTCTCGCCTTGTGGTTGAAAA
>CAYSYY010000505.1:0-1023 GCA_964435265.1 uncultured Gemmatimonadota bacterium | reverse complement strand
TGTTGTGAAACGGATCGGTGTCTACAAAGAAAGCGTCCTTGCGCTCATCTCGCTTACGCCCCCCTATCGGCGACTCCTTGAGCCCCTTAAGCTCGGTGAGGCTTCTCTGTATCCTGCCGAAGAAATCTCGATCGCTTTCCAGGCTTGCGTACCCATACCCATGTGAGTTGAGGATCCGTGAGATCATCTGAGAATCTGCGACTGCTTGGGTAACGGCTACCGCCTGCGCGAAGCGCAGAAGCGCGATTTGAGATACAGATGGGCGGCAGTTCTTAACAACGATCACCAATTGCTCGAGGTTGGGTGCTTGGTTGACTGTGCCGCCTGGGGAAGGAAACAACCCCACAAGACCATCGCGAACAAAGCGATCTTCGATTTCATAATAGGAGGAACGTGAGAGCTTGTATTCCAGACAGACTCGCTTGATAGGAACAGAGCCAAGCCAAACTTTTCTCAAGATTTCATAGTGCCTGATTATCGGATCATCTTCGATAAAGTAGGGGGTGGCGGAGTGGTATGAAGCCATCTCTCTGGTCACCTTTGAGCTTAGCAATTTGAAATACATAATGCTGCTGGGCGATAGAATCATGACGATAATATACCATACTAACAGCACAGAATCAAACATATTATGCCATTCTATTAGCACATTCTGGCATCACCTTGCACGCTCAAAATCGTGCAACTTTTCCTTTCTTTCACTATCAAGACCTCTTTGGGAACATAATGCTACTGAATTTCACGATATTTATGTGCAAAGGCGGGATTCAAATCGAAAACCGCATCTTGAGTCGTTCTTTCAAGCTGAAATCAGTGTGTTAGGTCGGTCGTTTAGCATGGGATAATACCAGCCTAAACGATCACATTTTTCGGCGAAAAAGGGCTGTTTCACACTGTTAGTGGCACTTTTCTATCTTTTTTACCGTTGCTTGTGTCCGCCCAGGTGGGGTAGGATCGTCTGATGATCCATCTAAATTCCTGGATCATAGGGAAATGTCTATACTTTCCAGTGACCGCGATTGC
>CAYSYY010000504.1:0-3151 GCA_964435265.1 uncultured Gemmatimonadota bacterium | reverse complement strand
CAGGATAGGAATATTACCTGAAGTACTCGATGATAACGGAAGCGCTCTCCTGATCCCCCCCGGCCAGCCCTCGGCCCTGGCCGGCGCGCTGACCCGCCTGCTCGGCGGCTCCTCCCTGCGCCGTCGCCTGACTTCAGCCGCCACCCTCAGATTGAACCGGCTCTTCGATCCGGCGACGGCCGTGGACCGGTTCGAACAGGCCCTTCTCAGCTTGAACGCCGGCACCGGCCGGGGGTATTGAGAATGGCTCATCGTTGAACCACCGGCGGACGGTTGAGTATCTTTGCTCCGACGTATCAGCCGCCGCCGCTCGCCACCGACGCCGGGAGGCCCCATGCCCGATCCGCGACCCACGCTCAGCGTGGTCGTCATGGTCCGAGACGCCGAGGACGATATTGCCGCCTGTCTGGCCGGAGCAGCGGAGGCCGACGAGCTCATCGTCGTCGATACCGGTTCCGTCGATGCCACCCGCGAACGGGCGGCGGCGGCCGGAGCGCGGGTGGTCGAACTGGCTTGGCGCGGTTTCGGCCCGACCCGTACGGCGGCTTTCGCCCTGGCCGGGGGAGAGTGGATCTTCTGGCTCGACGCCGACGAACGGATCACCCCCGAGCTGTGGGCATCGATAACGGCGGCCGTGACGGCGGACGGGGAGGAGACCGGCTGGCTGGTGCGCCGCCGGGCCAACTTCCTGGGGCGGTGGATGCGCGGCGGAGGCTGGGGGCGCGACCGGGTACTGCGTCTGTTCCGGCGCGACGCCTACCGGGTGGTGGAGAAACAGGTCCACGAGAGCGTGGCGGTCTCGGGACACCTCGGGATCCTGGCCGGGGAACTGCAGCACTTCACCGATCCGACCCTGGACCGATACCTGGAGAAATTCTCACGCTACACCACCCTGGCCGCCCGCGACCTGCAGGCGGCCGGACGGCGGGCCAGGCTGGTCGATCTGCTGCTGCGTCCCCCCTGGACGTTCGTGCGGATGTACCTGCTGCGGGGCGGTTTCATCGACGGTATTCCCGGACTCATACTTGCGGGGCTCTCGGCCGCATACGTCTTTGTGAAGTACGCCCGGCTGCGGGAGCTCGGGCGGATAGGTAACGGACAGGATCATGCCGGCTGATATCGAAGCCATCATCAGGGGAGTAGGATCGGGGGACCGCCGGGCTACGGCGCGGGCCATCTCGCTCGTCGAGGACGCGCGGCCGGAGAAGGCCCGCATCCTCGCGGCGCTCTTCCGCTCCGGCAGCGGCACGTATATCTGCGGCCTCACCGGACCCTCGGGAGCGGGCAAGAGCACCCTGGTGGATGCCCTGGCCCGGCATGCCCGGGACGCGGGCGAGGAGCTGGGGATCATCTGCGTGGATCCCTCGAGCCCCTTCAGCGGCGGAGCTCTGCTGGGCGACCGGATCCGTATGCGTTCGATCGCCACCGATCCCGGAGTCTTCATCCGATCGATGGCCACCCGGGGAAGCCGGGGGGGTCTGGCCCGTGCCGCCCGCGAGGTCATCACCGTGCTGGGGGCCACCGGGGCCGACCGGGTCATCGTGGAGACGGTGGGAGTGGGCCAGATCGAACTCGACATCGCCGAAGCCGCCGATACCACGGTGGTGGTGCTGGTCCCGGAATCGGGCGACGGCATCCAGGCCATGAAGGCGGGATTGATGGAGATCGGCGACATCTTCGTCATCAACAAGGCCGATCGCGACGGCGCAGCCGGCCTGCGCATCGAGCTGGAATCGGTCCTGTCTCTGCGGGCGGAGCGAATCCGCCCACCGGCCGTGCTCACCACCATCGCCAGCCGGGGTGAGGGGGTGGCCGAACTGGCCGGGGCGATCGCGGAGCACCGCGCCTGGCTGGCGGCGAGCGGTGAGGGAGCGCGCCGCCGGCGGCGGCGTACGGCGGCGTACGTACAGGAGATCGTCCATGACACCCTGATGACCAGGCTGTGGGATGAGGGGGGCTATGAGGACCGGCTCGAGGCCGAACTCGATCGGCTGCTGGACGGCGAGACCGATCCGTTTTCGGTCGCCCGGGATATCCTGGCCCTGAGCGGGATGATGAAATCCGATGAGGAGACGAACGGCCCCGGCACCTGAAACGGGCGGTTCAGAAGCGAGACGGCAGGTGAACATGAGCGGACCCGAATACGATAAACTGCAGACCGGATACGATACCTGGGCCCGGGAGGCGGCCGACCAGACCCAGTGGAAGGAACACTGGGTGACCACCTCGAGCGACCCGGTGGAAACGCTCTACACCCCGCTCGACCTGGCCGCCCACGACTACCTCACCGATCTGGGCTTTCCGGGTGCCTTCCCTTACACCCGCGGCGTCTATACCAACATGTACCGCGGCCGGCTGTGGACGATGCGGATGTTCGCGGGTTTCGGCACCGCCGAGGACACCAACGCCCGTTTCAAATATCTGCTCGCCCACGGCCAGACAGGGCTCTCGACCGCCTTCGATCTGCCTACCCTCTACGGCTACGATTCAGACCATCCCTTCGCCGCAGGGGAGGTGGGGCGCTGCGGAGTGGCGGTGAGCAGTCTGGAGGACATGGCGATTCTCTTCGACGGCATCGACCTCGGCGCCGTCTCTACCTCGATGACCATCAACAGTCCGGCGGCGATCCTGCTGGCCTTCTACGTGGCCGTGGCGGGGGAGCAGGGGGTGGCTCCAGAGCTGCTCTCGGGCACCACCCAGAACGACATCCTGAAGGAGTTCATCGCCCAGAAAGAGTTCATCTTCCCCCCCGAACCGTCGATGCGGCTCATCACCGATACGGTCGAGTTCTGCGCCCGGCACATGCCGCGCTGGCATCCGATTTCGATCTCGGGCTACCACATCCGTGAAGCGGGTTCGACCGCGGCCCAGGAGCTGGCCTTCACCCTGGCCGACGGATTCGCCTATGTCGAGGCGGCCCTGCAGCGTGGTCTGCAGGTGGACGAGTTCGCCCCCCGGCTCTCGTTCTTCTTCAACGCCCACAACGACTTCTTCGAGGAGATCGCCAAGTACCGGGCGGCCCGTCGCATCTACGCCCGCCGGATGCGTGAGCGCTACGGCGCCAGGAACGAACGCAGCCTGCTGATGCGCTTCCACACCCAGACGGCGGGCAGCTCGCTGACCGCCCAGCAGCCCGAGAACAACATCGTCC
>CAYSYY010000503.1:0-3175 GCA_964435265.1 uncultured Gemmatimonadota bacterium | reverse complement strand
CACCGCCTCCGCCACCCCCGCCCGGGGCGGCCAAAAAGAGGGAGGAATCACCCATCTTCCTGGCCTGGGAGGAAGCCCCCGAGCTGACCCGGATGGTGATGCCCGATTACCCCGAGATGGCCCGGAAAGCCGGAGTCGAGGGGTACGTGCTGGTGAAGATCGTGGTGGATGAGCAGGGTGACGTGATCGCGGCCGAGGTGGTGATGGCCGATCCGCCCGGGATTTTCGATGACGAGGCCATCAAGGCCGTGATGAAGTGGAAGTTCAAACCGGCCAAACAGCGTGATCTGCCGATCAAGGTGCAGATCGCCCAGCGGGTGGAGTTCACCCTCCACAACCGGCGGCCGCCGCCCTCCGAGTAACGGGCAGACGGCCCGGAACCGAACGTGCCGGGGTGCGGGGATGGTAGTCTCCCGCACCCCGTCTCTATATATATGGCAGGGAGGAACCCCCGGCAGTGAACACGTGCCGGCAGGAGAACGTACTGATAGCAGTACCCCAGGTGCCCTGAGCCCGTAGACAGGCGGATACCCATGGATACGACCCCGACCCCGATCGACTCCGGTACTCCGGAGCCGCTGCCCCTGCTCACCCGCTGCTGGCTGGTACTGAGCGAGCCCACCCGCGCCTTCGCCTCGATCGCCGCTCATCCCCGCTGGATCGGCGCAGCGCTCATCGTCCTGGCGGCCGGGATCGTGACCACCGAAGTCACCTACCCCTACATGATGGAAGCACGCCGGGATGTGATCCTGCAGAACGACCGGATCACCGCCGCCCAGGCTGAGGAGATCCTCGGCCGGATTCCGGGTGGGGACGCGCTCGGCCCGCGTCTGTTAGCCGGCGCCGCGGCCTTCATCGGCCAGGGGATCTTCCTGTTCATCGTGGCCGGAGTACTGCTCTTCGGCGGGAACTTCCTGCTGGGGGGGGAATCGGATTTCAGGACCGTTCTCGCCGTCACGTCCCATGCCTGGCTCGCGACGGTCGTCAAGAGCGTGGTCGTGGTGCCGCTCATGCTGGCCAAGGGGAGCATGAGTGTGGCGACGAGCCTGCAGATCCTTCTCCCCAGCGAGCGGTGGATGTCCCCCGTCGGCGTCATGCTGGGGGCGACCGATATCTTCAGCCTCTGGATGCTGGCCCTGGTCGTCATAGGGCTGGCCGCGGCCTACCGTTTCTCGCGCGGCAAGGTGGCCGCCCTGGTCGTAGCTTTCTATATCCTGGCCACCGGAGTGAGCGCCGGCCTGGCCGCGCTCTTCGCGGGTTTCATGCCATCATAGAACGTCCCTCGGCCATCGGGAGACAGGAGCGATGAGAGAGTTCATGCCTTCACAGACACCGGCCGCGGTGCCGGTCCGGTCGATCAGATCGGCGCTGCCGGTCCTGCTGCTGGCGATACTCGTCCCCCTCAGGGGCGCGGCGCAGCAGCCCTGTTCCCTGGAGGAATGTATCGGCCGGGCGCTGGAGTTCAACCCGGCGGTGGGACGGGCCGACCGGCAGTACTCGGGGAGCGTGATCCAGCGCCGGGAAGCGGGGGCGGCGCTGCTGCCGTCGGTTTCGCTGACCGGCGCCTTCTCGCGCTATACCAGTGTATCACCGCAGCGCCTGCTGAATCCGGCCACCAACCAGATCGTGGAGGGGAGCGCTACCGCACTGACCAGCATGAGTTACTATTCCGGTCTGAGTGTCTCGCAGCGCCTCTTCGACCGCTCGGTCACGGCCCGCTACACCCAGGCGCTGGCGACCGAGGAGAACTCCCGGGCGGCCGCCCTGCTCGAACAACAGCAGGTCGTCCTGCTCACTTACCAGGCCTACTACGGTCTGCTGCGCTCGGAGCGGAACCTCGAGGTGGCTCAGACCGACCTGGCCTACAACCAGGAACTGCTCTCCCAGGTCAAGACCCTGCTCGAACTCGGGCGGGTCGCCCGGGTGGACGTGCTGCGCCAGGAGAGTGCCGTGGCCGCAGCCGAACAGCGTTTCATCACCGCCCGGAACGGGATGGAGAAGGCGCGTGCGGAACTCAACTACGTAATGGGCCGTTCACCGATGGAACCGCTGCAGATCGTCGACGATCTCGAGGAGGTGGAGACGGCGGTCTCGCTCGAGGCGGTGTTCGATGAAGCCCAGCGGTCTCACCCCGGGATCCGCCAGGCCGCCCTCGGCGTGGTGGCGGCACAGGCCGGGCTCGAGGCCGCCCGAGCCGCGCACTGGCCGACCATGAACGCGTCGGGGAACTACTCGTGGCGCGGCACCTCGTACGAGGACATCCAGGACGCCTTCTCCCGCAACTACACCTGGAGCGTCGGGGTCAGCATCTACCTTCCGATGTTTGACGGGCTGCGCTCGAAGTACGGGATCGATCGGGCCCTCGTCGACGTCGACGGCGCCCGCCAGGATCGGGAAGCGACCGCCCGTCAGGTGAGCCGGGAAGTGCATCGGGCCGTGCTCGACCTGCGTGAGGCCGATCAGGTGCTGGCCAGTGCCCGACGCTCGATCGAACTCGCCCGCGAAGCGGTACGGCTGGCCGAGGAACGGTACGAGCTCGGGACCGGAACGCTTCTCGAGGTCAATGCCAGTCAGCTCGATAGGGTGAACGCCCAGTACGGGAGCGTTCAGGCGCTCTTCAACCTGAAGATCGCCCGGGCGGCCCTCGACTTCGCGATGGGGCGCCTTGAGCGGTAGAGGGGGACGGAGGGCAGAGGTGAAGAAGAAGCGAGTCATTATCATCGTCGGCGCGGCGTTCGTCCTGCTGCTCGTGGTCGGGAACCTGCTCAGCGGCGGGTCGGGGGGAGTGGAGATCACCGCCGAGGAGGTTGCCCGGGGTGAGGTGGTGAGCCGGGTCAGCGCCTCGGGGCGGATCCAGCCGTGGGCGTAGGAAGAGAACACATACCAGTAGGTTCGCCCCTTCCCCAGCACACGCACGGCGTCCCCGAACCGCAGCTGAGCACACTGCGCCAGGTCGAACGCCACCTGCCATGGCGCATCGAACATCCCTTCCGGTGATGGGTAGCACCTCAGGGGCGCTGTTCTGTGGACCACTCGCAGCTCGCTGGTCAGCTCGACCGGTTCGGCCGACGCCCCGCGGCTGACGTTGGTGCGCCAGTCGAGCGGGTTGCGACGCCGCATGGCCCACATCGCCTCGCCGACGACCAGCACGCGGAGGTCGCATCCATCATGGGGA
>CAYSYY010000502.1:0-3180 GCA_964435265.1 uncultured Gemmatimonadota bacterium | reverse complement strand
GCAGGATATCCGGCGAACCTGGTGTTTCGCGGCATCGGAGCAGGCATAGAAGAACCCCTCCCCTCTGTGTGGAGCCCTGCTGATTGAATTGGGTGCGACGAAACGTCCGGGCTGCTATTTCGATATCAGCCCTGATTCTCTTTCATGACTATATCCTCTGATGTCAGATCCTGTCAATTCGGTCACCCCTGGTCATCGAGCGTGCCTGATGGGGTTCTTCGGTGCAAGGAGTCCGTCTGCCATTACGACGACATTTCATTCGTACTCCGGATCATACCCCAGCGCCTTGCTGGTAGAGAGACCGCAGCGCAGGAACCCCGTCGCCACGGCCAGGGCGCAGGTCACCCCGTCGAGGACCGGCACCCCGAGCTCCGGACTGATGCGCGCGTCCATGCCCGCGAGACCGGCGCAGCCGAGCACGATCACCTCGGCCCCGTCCTCCTCGACCGCCCGGCGGGCGAGTTCGAGGAACAGCCCGGCATCCGCAAGGTTCTCCTCCCCCCTCCCCGGAGCCCGGACCGAGGCCAGCTGGTCCTGCAGGTGATAGCGGCGGGCCTGGACGAGCTTGCCGGGAATGGAGTGCCGGTGGGTCGTCACCACGCTGAAGGTGTGCCCGAGCATGGTGGCCAGCTTCATCGAGGCTTCACCGATCCCGACCACCGGCTTCCGGGTCATCTCCTTGAGCACGTCCAGGTTCGGATCGCAGTGACAGGCCACCACGAAGGCGTCGAACTCGTCTTCGCTCACCCGCACCAGCTGCATCATGCCGGGTGCGGCCATCACTTCGTCCTGATAGGTCTCGATGAACCGCGGCGCCCCGGGAGTGGCCTTTGTCACGACTTCGAGATCATCTCCGGCGTACGCCTCGGCGCTTGCCTGGATGGCCGCGGTCAGGTCGGGGTCGGAGTTGGGGTTGATGATGAGGATCCGCATCATTCATCTCCCGGTTGCCGGTTCTGGTCCATGTCATCCGGAGTCGGATCATCCACGGCGGCGGGATTGGCGGCCGTGCCGTCCGCTGCGGCGGGATTGGCGGCCGTGCCGTCCGCTGCGGCGGGATTGGCGGCCTCCCCGGTCGTGACATGCATGTACGGATCGGTCGGGGTCCGGGCTGCCAGCTTCGCCCCGATGGTCTCTTCCGGGTAGCTCAACAGGCGCATGAACTCGGCCGAGATCTCCCGCTCAGCCGCGGCGTCGTACTGCCCCGATTCCTCGAGCCTGGCTTTTTTGCGTTTCAGGGCCAGGTAGGTCTCGAGTGTTTCGGGATCCCGGTAGTAGAGCACCGACCACTTTCCCCGGGTGAAATCGGCCGACTGCAGGGCCGTGATCAGGAGTGACTTCTCGAGGTGAGATCTGATCCCCGAACGGTGGACGATCTCCTCCGAGGCTTCCCGGAGCCGCTCGTAATCTCCGGGCGTCAGGGGCGGACTTATGGCCAGTCGCTTCACCCCGGCCGCCACCATCTCGGCGAAGCAGTTGATCATGCCCAGCTCGAAACTCAATCGATCGATCGGCTGATCCTGCCCCATCTCAATCTCCCGTCTTATCCGAAGCGGCGTCTGCGGTCGCCTCGTGACCGTTATGTACAATATGTACATTTTGTACTGGTGGTTCCTAGTCCCGTCCTCCTCTGCGTACATCCCCTCCGCGGCTGCGTACGAAGTGTCCGGTTCCGTCCACCAGCGCGGTGGCGAAGCGGCCGTGCCCTTCGAGATAATCCCGCATAAGGGTCAGGAATACCCCGCTCAGGGCGAGCACCGCGATCAGGTTCGGGATCGCACACACTCCCACCGCGACGTTGGCGAATACCCAGAGACGCTCGACGTCGGCCACCCCGGCGAAGACGACCGGCGGCAGGAAATAGAGCCACTTGAGCCATCGCACCGTCCGCAGACCGAAGACATCGACCGAAGCCGTTTCGAAGTAGATGAAGAACCCGATCTGGGTAGTCAGGCAGAAGGTGAGGATGCAGAAGGAGATGATGGCCTCGGCTACCGCCGGCGGGAACAGCGTGGAGAAGGCGGTAATGACCAGCTCGATCCCCGATTCTCCACTCGCCAGCACCCCGGTCGAAAGCACCGCGAAGCTGGTGATGGTACAGATCACGAAGGTCACGATGAAGACCTCGAAGGCCCCCCACATCCCCTGCCGGAAGGGATGCGGGGTCTCGGCAGTGGCATGGGCCATCGGGGCGGTACCCAGACCCGCCTCGTTGCCGAACATGCCCTTGGCGATCCCCTCGCGCAGGGCGTGGGCTACCGCCGCCCCGGCGAAGCCGCCCACCGCCGGGGCCGGCGCGAAAGCGTGGTGGATGATCGAAGCCAGAACCTCGGGAACCCGCCCGATGTTGGCGACCATCAGCACCAGGCCGGCCAGGACGTAGACGATCGCCATGAGCGGCACGAGCCGCTCGCTCACCCGTCCGATCCGGCGCACCCCGCCGATCACGACGACCGCCGTGACGAGCGTCATCGCTCCGGTGACCAGATACGGATCCAGACCGTAGCTCCTCAGGAAGGCCCGGCCGACGGTATGGGCCTGCAGCAGCGAAGCGCTGCAAAGCGCGTTGACGAAGATCCCCAGGCTGAAGATGACCGCCAGAGCCGGCCACCCGAGTCCCCGCCGGATGTAGTACATCGGCCCCCCGCGGATGCGTCCGGTCGGGTCGATGTCGCGGTAATGCACGGCCAGCGTGATCTCGGCGGTCTTGGTGATGGTGCCGAACAGAGCCAGGAGCCACATCCAGAAGATCGCACCGGGGCCGCCGATAGTGAGCGCAGTGGCCACTCCGGCGATGCTGCCCATGCCGACCGTACTGGCCAGGGCGGTCGAAGTGGCCTGGAAGGGGGTCATGCGGCCGCGCCGGCGCTGCCCCGCCTCCCGGTCCGGAGCCTGATCTTCAGGCCGATCCCGGCCGGCTCTTTCCCCCGCTTCCCCGCGCAGGAGCGTGCCGAAGGTGGAGCGGAAGATGAGACCGAGGCGGCGCAGCTGGAAGAAGCGGGTACGGACGGTGAGATAGATCGCCGTGATCGCGACCAGCGCGATCAGCCACGGTCCCCAGAGGAGCCCGTTGATGAACTCGGCGGCGGTGAGGATGGTGTCGATCACGAGCCGTTCTCCGCCCCGGTGCCTGCCGTCCAGACCGCGGGATCCCCGGCGATGATCCGCCGCGCTTCGACC
>CAYSYY010000501.1:0-3180 GCA_964435265.1 uncultured Gemmatimonadota bacterium | reverse complement strand
GTTTCCGGGCCTCCGGCTCAGCCGCCTGGTCGGCCGGCGCCAGCCCAAACCTCGCGTTCGCCGGTTACTCCGGCAGGCTCCTAGGAGGAAAACGAAGAGAAAAACGACCGGCGCGGGAGGCCGATCATGCTGCTGACCAAGGAACTGCTCCCCGGCACCCTCGACATGCTCATCCTCAAGACCCTCTCGCTCGGGCCGCAGCACGGCTACGGCGTGCTGCGGCGGATCGAGCAGACCTCGAAGGGGCTCATCACCCTGGAGCAGGGCTCGCTCTACCCCGCCCTGTACCGACTGGAGCACCGCGGGCTCATAGCCGCGTCGTGGGGCACCTCCGAGAACGGCCGGCGGGCCAGGTTCTACCGGCTCACCGTCGCCGGCACCCGCCGCCTGGCCAAGGAAACGGTCCGGTGGACCCACCTGACCGAGGCGGTCGGGAACGTCCTCACCGCCCGGCCCGACGAGGGGTAGACCATGCTGCCCCGTCTCCGTTCCCTGATCCGTTCCCTGCGCCACCGCGACCGTTTCGAAGCCGATCTGGCCGCCGAGCTGGAGTTCCACCTCGAGAGTTACGCCGCCGATCTCATCCGCGCCGGCACTGATCCCGACCAGGCCCGCCGTCTGGCCCGGCAGCGCTTCGGCTCCTCCGCCCGGGTCGAAGAGGAGGTCCGCCGCGCCAGCGGCCTGCGCCTGGCCGACGAGGCGGGGCGGAACCTGCGGGTGGCCCTGCGCTCGGCCCGCCGCAGCCCCCTTTTCACCGTGACGGTGGTGCTCACTCTGGGGCTGTGCCTCGGGGCCGGCCTGGCGGTCTTCGCCGTGACCGACGCCGTCCTCTGGCGGCCGCTCCCCTATCCCGAACCCGACCGGCTGGCCCTGGTGATCGAGACCTCTCCCACGGGTCAGTTCACCACCGGCCGCTTCTCCCACGACGGCCGCACCTGGGAACGCCTGCGCGCCGGGTGCGGCCCGATCCCCTGCGCGGCCTTCTCCGACTGGGTGCGGGGGGTCAACCTGGTCGGCGACTCACTCACCGCGCACGTTCGGCAGCAGCGGGTTTCGGCCGGATTCTTCGACGTGCTCAGGGTTGCCCCAGCCCGGGGGCGGGAGTTCACGCCCGAGGAGGACCGGCCGGGAGGAGATCGAGTCGTGATCCTGAGCCACGGTCTCTGGAGCCACACCTTTATGGCCGATCCCGGGATCCTCGGCCGAAGCATCCAGCTCAAGGGCGAACCGCACACCGTCATCGGGGTCATGCCGGAAGGATTCGTCTCAAGCAGCCCGGCCGACCTCTGGACCCCTCTGCACCCCTCCACCTCGGGGGAGGGCTCGGGCACCAACTACCAGTTCGTCGCCCGCATCCCGGCCGGGATGAGCGCCGCGGAGGCCGCCACCCGTCTGGGGGGCATCGCCCTCGATCCGCCGGTCTCGGCCGAAGCGCCGGAGCGCGGCCAGCTCGCTCTCGAACCGCTCAAGAGGGCTCTCTCAGCCGATCTGCGCCGGCCGCTCCTGATCCTCTTCGCGGCCGTGCTGATGATGCTGATGGTGGGCTGCATCAACCTGGCCGCCCTGCAGCTCGCCCGCTCGGTCTCGCGCCGCACCGAGATCGCCACCCGTCTGGCCCTGGGGGGCGGGGCCGGGGCGATCGTGCGTCAGCTGCTGGGCGAGAGCGCGGTGCTCGCCCTCGGCGGCGGTGCGGCCGGACTCATCATCGGGATTGCGGGCATGCGCGGGCTCTCGCTGCTGGCCGGCGCCCACTTCGGGATCTGGCAGGCGGTGCGGTTCGATGCCCGGGCCCTGGCCGCCGCCCTGCTGCTGACCCTGCTGGCGACCCTCCTCTTCGGGCTGGCTCCGGCCTGCCACGCCGGACGGATCGACCTGCGCTCAGCCCTCACCGCCGGCGGCGGCCGCCACGTGCTCGGGAGCGGCCACCGGCTGCGCCGCTTCTTCCTGCTGGCCGAGGTCGCCCTGGTGGTCACCCTGCTCTTCTCGGCCGGGCTGCTGCTGCGCAGCTACGCTTACATGGAGGGGCTCGAGCCCGGTTTCGACGCCCGCAACGTAGTCGCCGTCACCGTTTCGCTCGACGACGCCCGCTACGGCTCGGGCGAGAGCATCACCCGGCTCATCGCTGAGAGCGTGCCGCGGCTGCGCGCCGTGCCCGGCGTGGTCGACGCCGGGATGGGGTTGAGCCTGCCGTACACCCGGGCCCTCAATATGCCCTTCCGGCTGCCCGGGGTGACTCCCGAGAACGAGGTCGAGCTCACCAACCTCCTCTATATCACTCCCGGTTACCTCTCCACCCTCGGGATCCCCCGGCTCGCCGGACGGCTCTTCGGCACCGCCGACCGGGCCGATACCGAACCGGTCGTGATCGTGAACCGGGCCTTTGCCGTGATGTACCTGACCGGGGAGGGAACTCCCGCCGGGGCGCTCGAGCGCGTCGTGGATCTGAGCGGGGCCGAGCGCCGGATCGTGGGCGTGGCGGGGGACGTGCAGCAGCTCAACGCCGGATGGGGGCAGGACGATCCGATCTGGGCGGTACCGACCGTTTATATGCCGGCGACCCAGATGACGGGTGACTTCCTGCGGATCATCCACACCTGGTTCGAGCCGAGCTGGGTGGTCCGCACGGCCGGCCCGGCGGCGGGGCTGGAGGGCGCCATCCGCGACGCCATCGCCGCCGTCGATCCCGCCCTGCCTATCGCTCACCTCGGCCCGCTCTCCGAGACAGTAAACGCTTCGCTGGCCCGGCCGGGCTTCCAGGCCGCCTTCCTGGCCGTCGTCGCCGCCTTCGCCCTGCTGCTGGCCGCGGTCGGGCTCTGGGGGATGGTGGCCAACGAGGTGGTGGAACGCTCCCCCGAGATGGGGGTGCGGATGGCCCTGGGGGCCACCCCCGGAGCGGCGGTGCGGGCCGCCGCCCTGCCCGGGCTCCGCCTGACCGCGGCCGGGCTGGTAGGCGGAGGCATCCCAGAAACGGGAGGAGTCCGGGGTCAGCACTTCGTCAATCAGAATGATTCGCCCCTCGTCGAGGCCGAACTCGAACTTGGTGTCCGCGATGATGATCCCCCGGCTGCGGGCGCACTCGGAGGTGGCCCGGTAGAGCGCCAGGCTCTTCTCGGTTACCCTCTGCAGGGCCTCCGTTCCGATCAGGTCGGCGGCCTGGGCGGCGCTGATGTTTTCATCATG
>CAYSYY010000500.1:0-3187 GCA_964435265.1 uncultured Gemmatimonadota bacterium | reverse complement strand
GAGAACTCGATGGCACGGGCGGCGCGGGGCTGCCCGATGATACCGACGTCGGGTTCCATGGCGGCCGTGCTGTCGGCGGCGAAGACGGCCGGATCGCAGCGGGTGCGGAGGCGGTCGGAAGTGAGTTCAACCGGTAGATCGGGCATGCCGCTGTCCTCTCTCGGTTCGGGTATGGCCGTGATTCCGGTGTCAGTCGGGTCTGATCAGTTCGCGGATCATTCTCCGTGCCTGTTCCTTCTGCTCTTCGGTCTCGTACCAGATGGCGGCCTGTTCGAAGGCCTGGCGCGCCCGACCGTTCTCGTGCCTGGCCACCAGTGCCATTCCGAGGTTGAAATGGGCGTCGGCGAATCCCGGGTCGATGCCGATCGCCCGTTCGTACTGCTGAATGGCCCGGGTGACGTAGTTCTTGCTGAAAAGGGCGTTCCCGAGCTTGTAGTAGGCCTGGGCATCACGCTGGTGGGTGTCGATGTAGCGACGGTAGGCCCGTTCGGCCTCGTCGATCTGCCCCAGCTCGATGAGGGCGAGACCGAGTTCGAAGTTGGCCTCGTTGTACTCCGGATCGACCTGGGCCACTTTCAGCAGTTCCCGGGCGGCCGCCTCGAAGCGTCCCTGGCTCAGGTAGATCCTTCCGATGGCATGGTAGACCTCGGGATCGTCGGGGGAGACGATTTCGGCGGAGCGCCAGAAGGCGAGGGCTTCACTCCAGCGCCCGTTGTGTTCGGCGATCTTGGCCTGCAGCTTGTTCACCCGCACATCGGTGGGTATCTCCCGCAAGAGCCGGGCCAGGTGGGCTTCGCCACTGCGCCACAGACCCTCGGCGACCAGGAGTTCGGCCAGCCGCAGCCGTGCTTCGGTATAGGCCGGATCGTCGTCCAGCAGTGCCTCGTACCGCTCGATCGCGTCGCGCCGGAATCCCCGCTGATCCTGGAGCTGGGCTATCTTCCACTGGATGTCGATATTATCGGGATCGCGCTGCAGAGCTTTGTGGTAGGAGTGAACCGCCTGGGCGATCTGTCCGTCGGCCAGCAGCCGATCCCCCTTGGCCACCTCATCTTCGGGCTGGAACTGACAGCCCGTACCGGCGATCGCAAGAACCAGCCAGATAACCGGCCCGGCCCGGACGACAGGGAAATAACCGCCCGCGGGGAGCGTCTGTCGGGGAGTGAAGAGCATCGACCGCTAAGATAACCACATAACGCAGGGCGACAAGATGTGCTTCTCAGTTCTCCGGCGAAGCGGCATCGGCCTCGGGGATGCGGAGCATAATATGCCCGCCCGGATAGGGTTCGATCTCGAAATCCTTCAGATTGCTGATGGCCTGCATCTCGTCATAGATGATATCCACGTACTCGATGATCCGCTCCGGTCCCTTGGCGGCCTCGGCATCGCCGGCGCGCCGCAGCATGATCTCGGCCTGCCCCCGTATGACCATGAGGGCGTTGTTGATCTTGTGGTTCAGGCGCGTCACGACCGCGCCGAGGGTTTCGAGCCGGTCGCGCCGGCTCTCGCGGTCCTGCTCCCGGAGCTGCTGGGTGAAGTCGATGAAGATACCGAACGAGCCGGCCCACGATCCGTCCTCGTTCATGACCGGCGAGCCGAGGACCAGGACGGGACGGGTCTCCCCGTCGGGACGGTGGATCTCGAGATGGTAGGAACTCGCCAGGCCCCGGGGGCGCAGGCGGATATGCTGCCGTAATGTCTCCTGCCCCCGATCATCAAGGAACGGGAGGGGAGTCGTCCCCGGTGCGGGGTGAGTGCCGAGGATCTCGTCGATAGCACGGTTGGACCAGACCGTGTGGAGTTGATTGTCGAGGATCCAGACTCCGGCCGAGGTGCTCTCCACGACCCGTGCCAGCACCGCCATCCGCCCGCTCCGGCCGGCCATGACGTGCCCGGCGGTGAGGAAGGTGAAGAGGATGGCAAGCAGACCGATGACGGCGAACTCGATGATCTGCAGAGCGGGCTGAGGCGCCGCCGCGCCCGTGATTCGCGGGCGCAGCACCAGAACCCAGAGCGCGCCGCAGGCGGCGGCGATCAGGGTTCCCGTCATGATATTGAGGAGAATTCCGGCGACCGGGATGAGGGGCTTCCCGCTTCTGATGAAACGGGTCAGCTGGTGCCTGCCGCTCATCCCGGAGCCGGTTCCCTGCGGTGCAGCGCGTCTGTGCGCGTCAGGGTGTCAGGATGCCCGCGGCGGCACCGCTGCTCTTGGCGGCGAGCCAGGTCCCCCCCAGGCTGACGCTCGGTTTGCTCGTGATCTGACCTCCGAACTGGCCGGTGACAGCCCCGGTGGCGTTGAAGATGCCGTTGAACACGAGCGTGCCGTCGGAGTTGTTCCAGATGGGCGGATCATCGTAGACGTCTACCGCGTCGTTGTGCTCCATCCGTATGACTGCGTTCATCTCTTCGATCTGACGGCCGGAGAGCTTGCCGGAGATGTCGAGGTGGGGGGGATCACCACGACCGCGCCACAGCGGCGGGTCCCGGTCGGTGAGGTTCCCCTGTCCGGTGATGTTCGAGCCGTTGATCGTGAAGGAGATGGAGGCAAACGGCGTTCCGGAAATGGAGCCGGTGTAGTTTCCGTCGAGTGGTTTCTGTACCTGCGGACCGGTTGTGCATTCCGCCAGAACGAGGGTCAGTGCTACCACGGCAGCGAGCTTTTGAGCAGATCGCATCAGTGCATCACCTCTAATGCTACGGTCGATTCTCGATGAACGGGTGCTCCCGCAATCGGCTGCCAGCGACTCTATCCGAGAGCAACCCGTCTTGGCAAGGTAGTATTATAGCCCTTTCTGACTCCTTATGGAACCGGTGGAATAAGATGGTGCTGACGAGATCGCTCCCCGGCGCCCCGGTCTATCCGGTATCATGTATCAGAACCCCTCCGGTGCGCCGGTGATCAGACCGGTTCCGGGCTGCGGAGGGCGGCCGGGGAAAGGACCGCTCATGGGTGAGACCGGTTCGGGAGGCGGTAAACCACCGCTCACTAAAGACATCCTGGTGGAGGACCTGGTGCAGCACTACCCTGACCTCATCGGTCCGCTCGCCCACAAACGGGTCGTCTGCATGATCTGCGGGGAGGCATACTGGGGCACCCTCGAGCAGCTGGCGCGCAGCAAGGGGATAGAAGACATCGACGGCCTCGTCGCCGAGCTCTCCGAATTGATCTGACGCGACAGGACCCTAG
>CAYSYY010000499.1:0-3197 GCA_964435265.1 uncultured Gemmatimonadota bacterium | reverse complement strand
CGCATCATCCGTCCCGGCATCCCGTCGGGGATCGTCACGGCCGAGATGCGGAACGACTTCCTCGATCGGGAGCGGGAGCAGGCCGAAGCGTATACCAACCGGGCGGGCCGGAATCCCCTGCCGGCTGAGAGCTATCCCTTCCCCGACACCGTCGGTTTCTGCCGCTGGCTGACGGTCGATGACCGGGGCTTCATCTGGTGCCTGGATGTCTTCGACCAGGACCGGCACGTCGACGGAGAGGGCTGGCTCTTCCATGTCATCGATCCCGAGGGGCGGTGGCTCGGCACCACCCGCCTGCCCACCGGCCGGCCCACCATCGCCGGGGGCCGGATCATGGCGCTGCTGACCGATCCCGAGACCGACGAGGTCAGGCCGACCGTCTACAGAATCACGCCGGCGGTGGAGGGACTGGTCTATCCCTGAGTTGCCGATCCGGGACCGCAGCTTCTTGGCCGAGTTCCGGAGCGATAGCAGACCGGTCCAGACGCGGATCGGCGGCAGCGATCTCCGTGCGGCCTGCTAACGGATATACACCGTCTTGATGTTCATGAACTCGCGGATGCCGTACTCCGACAACTCTCGGCCGTAGCCAGATTCCTTTACTCCCCCGAAAGGCAGGCGCGGGTCGGAACGCACGAAGTCGTTCACGAAGCAGCAGCCCGCTTCGAGACCGTATTCGGCGATCCGCCGCCCCCGCTCCTCATCGGCCGTGAAGACCGCCGCACCCAGGCCGAAGACGGTGTCGTTGGCCACCCGGATCGCCTCGGCCTCATCACGCACACCGATGATCGAGGCCACGGGGCCGAAGATCTCGTCGTCGTAGCCGGGGGTGCCGGGGGGAACATCGGCGAGCACCGAGGGCGGGTACCAAGCTCCGGGCTTCCCGGGCACCTCGCACCCCAGCAGAGCTCTGGCACCACCGGCAATCGTGGCCAGGGTCTGTGCATGGACCTCGTCGCGCAGGTCGTCGCGGGCCATCGGCCCCACCTCGGTCCCGGGATCGAGCGGATCGCCGATCCGGCGGCTCTTCATCTCCTCCACGAAGGCCTCCTCGAACCGCCCGCGAATCTCCTCGACCACGATGAAACGCTTGCCGTTGATGCAGCTCTGCCCGCTGTTGAGCAGCCGGGCCGTCACACAGGCCGGGACGGCGGTCTCGAGATCGGCGTCCTCGAGCACCACATAGGGATCGCTCCCCCCCAGCTCCATGACGGTCTTCTTGAGCATCTCCCCCGCCTTTCGGGCCACCGCGATCCCGGCCGGCGTGCTCCCTGTCAGGGTAGCGGCCCTGACGAGCGGGTGTTCTATCACGGCCTCGACCCGGCTCGAACCGATCAGAAAGGAAGTGAACGCCCCGGCGGGGAAGCCCGCCTCGCGGAAGACCTCTTCGATCGCCAGGGCGCACCCCGGCACATTGCTGGCATGCTTGAGCACGCCGGTGTTGCCCGCCATCAGGGCCGGCACGGCGAAACGGAAGACCTGCCAGAAGGGGAAATTCCACGGCATCACGGCCAGCACCACGCCGATCGGGCGAAAGGCCACATAGCTCATCGACGCGCCCGAGGCCTTCACCTGCGAAGCGAGCTGTTCCTCGGCGTTCTCGGCGTAGTACTCGCAGACCCAGGCGCACTTCTCGGCCTCGGCGATCCCCTGGGTGATCGGTTTGCCCATCTCCAGAGCCATGAGCCGGCCGTACTCCTCTTTCCGCTCGCGCAGCACGTCGGCCGCCCGGCGCATCAGCCCGGCGCGCTCGGCAAAGGAGATCTCCCTCCAATCCAGATAGGTCGCGTGCGCCTTTTCGATCCCCGCTTCGACGTCGCCGGGAGGAGTTTCGGCGTATTCGCGGATGAGCTCTCCGGTGGCGGGATTGATTGCCTTCATGGAATCCCCTCACTCAGGTGTATTGTCTAGTGGTGACTTTGAGCGTGCTGTGATCCTATTTTTATCAGGCCTCTGGGAGACAGCACAACCGTTTCGAGCACACCGGGAGGGATGTTCCATGTGGTTACGCCGACAGTGTCAGCCGACACCTTCGCACGATCTTTCGCTTTGCTGTAGCCTGCGCGCCGGCAACCTGCACACCAGAGCCCCATACGCAGCAGCCCGTCTTGCCGGATCCCTGTTCACTGGAGCCCTCTTAACCGCGGCCCTGCTCATCGCCGCCGTGCCGGCTCCGGCCGCGGCTCAGCGCCGGAGCGGTCAGGACCGATTCGCCGTGCAGATCCAGGAGAAGGCCCGCCGCGACGCCAAGTTCCACGAGCTCTATGACGGCGTGCTGGACATGCAGAAGACCACCTACCGGAGCCGGATCGGGGAGCTCGAGATCCCCGTCTACGTCTTCCAGCCGCTCGAACTGCGCGGCGAGCGCGGCCACGCCGCCCTGATCTGGCTCCACGGCGGCGTGCACGGCGATCTGGATCCCGAGCACTACGCCCCCTTCATCCGTGAGGCGGTCGAACGGGGTTACGTGGTGGTGGCGCCCGAATACCGCGGCAGCACCGGGTACGGCCAGGAGTTCTATGACGCCATCGACTACGGCGGCTGGGAAGTGGACGACGTCCTCTCAGCGGTGGATTTCATCCGCGAGACCCTGCCCCACGTCGACCTCGAGCGGCTCGGCATGATCGGCTGGAGCCACGGCGGTTTCATCACCCTGCACTCGATCTTCCGCGAGCAGCACACTTTCAGGTGCGCCGCGGCGATGGTACCGGTGACCAACCTGGTCTTCCGGCTCTCCTATAAGGGCCCGAGCTACGCCAGCAGCTATACCAGCCAGGAGCGGATCGGCGGCCTGCCGTACGAGCGGCGCGACATCTACATCGAACGCTCCCCGCTCTACCATGTGGACCGGCTCGAGATCCCGCTGATCGTGCACGTGACCCGGAACGATGAAGACGTGAACTTCGTCGAGTGCGAGATGCTCGTCGACGCGCTGGAGCACAAGAAGCCGTTCCTGGTGGAGACGAAGATCTACGACGATCCGCCGGGCGGCCACGCCTTCAACCGGCAGGTGGACACCGACGGCGATTACGGCCGCAGGTTCAGCCGCGAGCAGCGCGACTCGTGGAACCGCATCTGGGCGTTCCTGGAGTGGTACCTGCTGCCATATCTGGAGCACCCGCCGGAGTAGCCCTGTTCTCCTTCTGTCGGTATGAGGGGCTCGGGAGAGCCCCTCAGCATTCATGCCGATCCGGAAT
>CAYSYY010000498.1:0-3201 GCA_964435265.1 uncultured Gemmatimonadota bacterium | reverse complement strand
ACACCTTCCCACGCATACTTTCTTTCAAAAATATGTATGGGCGTGGTCCAATAGATAAGATTGTTTGAGCTTGTCATATAGATTTCTGTTGGTAAACTTCCAGATACCGCACCATGAAAGAAAAGAAAATAAGTTTCTTTGAGATAGATCACAGAAGGACCGCCAGAAGCTCCAGACATCGCAACCACTGGACTAGGATATTTGGTCCACGTTATGCCGTCTGTACTTGTTGCTAATCCAAGCTTCCAATAACTGCCAAGTGCGTATGCTTCATAGATCATATTCCAAATTCCAGACCCATTAACCCAGACCGCGATATTTCCAAGAGCGTAACTATCCCACTCATCACCCGTCCCTATTTCTATTACGGGGTCTCCATCATTCATAATAGACCACGTTAACCCGTCCGTGGAATTATACAGCGTATCGCCCTGCCAAGGACCATAACCCGCAAAGAGATAATAGATACCTTCGTGTTTGAGAACAAAAGGACAATAATGATTATCTGTTTCGTTTAGCACTGGGTTTGCGTCATATTTGGTCCACGTTATGCCGTCTGTACTCTCTGCGTAATAAATCGACACGGTTAACCATCCGACACGATACCACATTTTATAAACTGTGGTTTCATTAGTTAATATCTGGGGATCTGTGTCATAGATAACCTGTGGCTCATTAATTCCGTTTGTGTCTGTTAAAATTGGTTCTTCATTACGTGTCCAGTTTCCACTCGGCCACGCACTAACAGCAAGGTTATTTTCCACAACGCCAAAAGTTCCGACTATGGGTTCTTCATCTACGCACTTTCTGACATACACCCAATCCATAAAAAAGGAATGAATATACAAACATAACATTTGTATCCCCATATCATTGACGGGATCGAAAGCCAAGGTACTTTTCAACTGGTGAGACTCATAAAACTCAACATCATCAGTCCATTGAATCTCGCTTGTTATATAATTAGTATAAAGTGTGGCGCGATTGTTAGAATGAACTACCCCATCTTGATTAACCGAGTATTTTTTTGTGGAGTCGTAAGTAACAACGGCTTGATCTACACCTGCACCCGCGCTAGTACCATCAAAGGTTCTTTCATCGAGGCCATACCAAAAATAATTAGATTCCACAGAAACCTTAATCCTTGAACCTAATGATATATTGTCGCTCCATTGTTCATAAGTTCCCCAAGAAGCCCACGCCCCTGTATTGATATAACGAAGCTCTCCGCCTGTTTCAGAAGGTGCGCCCGCGGTCTCTATCTCATGCCATTTTGTAGAATCTAAAACCCCATCGTTGAAATCATCAAAGAATAACGGAAACGTACTAGTCCCGTTACTAGCAGAATCAACTAAATTATTGCCATAATACATCATTATTGTTTGGTCTTCATTCAGATCATCCGACACCATAACCCATACAAGCGCAAATGCTGACGAAATATACGACTCAATCCAATATGGCAAAAGCGTTAATCCATCACTAGAAACAAACCGCAAATCTGAGAAATCAGGCTGTATATTCGTGGCCCAAGTTACATTTAACAAAACCTGATAATCTGTGCCAGCACCAATAGAGCCAGTAATAGGTATGCTCTTCCGATAATGCCATGCGGAATTAAACCACCCAACTGATGAAACATTAAATTCTTTGCTCATGTTTTGCTCCGTGAGTGTAGGTAAACCATAAGATGTCGTGGTGAAAAGTGGCGGACCTATATAAAGGAACATCAAAAACGCGATTAGAAATATAGCTTTTCGTTTCTTAAACAAATGGCATACTCTCCTTTACAATAAACCAAATTAGATACACTACCGACGAATAAACTGGAGTAGCAAGAAGTAAGTTAATGAGTAGTGGACACTCAGGCAATTGTAACAATAACAGACCTATCAATAAAGACGTAATATCTACGGGTGCAGTTGAAACAATCCCTACACCATGCATAAATGACACATCATCAGCTATAAAGGCATCAGTTAGGCTTGCATACTCAGTAGTATTCCAAAGTACGACAAACCCGCCCGCATCAGCACCATTTACAAGGTATAACAAATTATAATGAGCGATACCATCTTCCGCGTCTGCTTCTATTTCCAGAAAACTGAGAATAGCACCGCGATTTTCCCCGTTATTATTTATAAATTCACAACTATCTAACTGCCCCAACCAAAGAAACCCGCCATATTCAATTTTAGCACCAAGTTGAATATTTCCAGCATAATAAGAAAAGAGCCAACCACGTAAATTAAATTCGTACTGGTATGTGTCATAGGCTGAAAGGGTTGTCATATCCCACTCTGTTGAATTCTCAAACCCAAATATTATTCCCGTATCTAGTGGCGTTGTAATATTAGGATCATTACCTTGCCCCTGAAACCAAACCGGAATAGCAGTAACTAAGCCAGCAAAGACGATAATAAAGATGATAGCAAACATAAATCCTTTCATTTCTGCCATGTTGTTATTAATCTCCCCCGATTTTTTGACCTAGAAAGGCAACAGCAAACGCACCCATAACGGCACTCATTATAAGGACCCAGAAGGGCAACCAGCCCAGACCAACTAAAAGACATTCTGCAAGAAATAGAAGAATGAGAGAAATCATGGCAGATGGTTTCTTATGATCGAGCACAAGGTACGGCAGAAGAATCGCAAAGATCACAATGATACTTATGATAACCTGTGCGGTGCCGAGATTTATATCCCATGCATCCGCAAGCCATTGTGGTATATCTTCCAGACTCATACTAGCACCTACTCTAACACTGTCACCGCCTTTAATTAATCATTCGGAAAGAAAAAAGAGGGGCGAATGAACGCCCTCTAAGATTCCGTACTAATTCCTGAAGTGCACAACTGCCCAGATTCCTGCCATAGCGCCAATGACCAGCGCCAAATAATAGAAGGCAGGGATATATGTTGCGAGCAAGACAATTACGCCTGCTAGTGGCACACCTGAAAGGGCTGTTGCATTGATCTCGGTCACTGAACTGATGACAGTAGGGCCGAGAGCAATTCCCACCAGTAGAAAGATTATTACGGCAAGGACACCCATGACGGTATCCGATACCATATTTCCGATTCGTGTAGACATTTTTTTCACTTCCGCATAATATATATGCTAGTTAATAGGTTATCACAAGTAGTTAATAAGTCATTCTTGAAGTAATCTTGAAGTATTCTTGAAGTAAACTTGAA
>CAYSYY010000497.1:0-3201 GCA_964435265.1 uncultured Gemmatimonadota bacterium | reverse complement strand
ACGTATCCTCCCCTTGTGACTCAACCTTCCCGGTTGCCTCATGCAGACGAGGACTCCGCGTGCCTCCTTGGACGGGATCGGGAAGAGGTGGTAGAGTGCGGGAGTGAGCCCATCCCCAACGCAACGAGGAATCGCATGACCGCATCACATCCGATGGTCCGTTTCGGGAGGGCGTGGGTCGTCCTCTTGGGTCTCCTGTCCGTCACCGGCCTTCCGGGGTGTACTGGAGGCAGCAGGGGAGCCGATATCGAGGAACTGCTGGCGGAACTGACCCTGGATGAAAAGCTCAGCCTGCTGCACGGCGACCGGGATCCCGATGGTATCGCCGGGGCCGGCTACCTCCCCGGAGTGCCTCGTCTCGGGATCCCGCCGCTGCGGCTGGCGGACGGACCGGCCGGCGTGCGCACCGGGCAGCCGGCCACCGCCCTGCCCGCTCCGGTGGCTCTGGCGGCCACCTTCGATCCCGCCCTGGCCCGGGAATACGGACGTGTCATGGGGCGGGAGGGGCGGGCCCGGGGGCAGGATGTTCTGCTGGCTCCCATGGTGAACATCGTGCGGGTCCCGTACGCCGGGAGGAACTTCGAGACCCTGGGCGAGGATCCGTACCTCGCCTCGACCCTGGTCGCGGAAGAGGTCCGGGGGGTCCAGGAAGAAGGGCTCATCGCGACCATCAAGCACTATATCGCGAACAACCAGGAGGCGGGGCGGCAGTCGGTGAGCGCGAACGTCGACGCGCGTACCCTCCACGAGATCTACCTGCCCGGCTTCGAAGCGGCCGTGCGGGCCGGCACGGGTTCGGTCATGGGATCCTATAACCGCATCAACGGCACCTACGCCTGTGAGAACGAAGAGGTGCTCACGAAGATCCTGCGTGAGGAGCTGGGATTCGACGGCTGGGTGATGTCCGACTGGGGTGCCACCCACAGTACCGGGGCGGCCATTACCGCCGGGATGGACATGGAGATGCCGAGCGGCCGCTGGTTCGGCGAGGCCCTGAAACAGGCGGTGGAGAACGGGGAAATCCCCCTCGAGGTCGTGGATCTCTCGGTCCGGCGGATCCTGACGATCATGGACCGGTTCGGGCTGCTGACCGGCAGTCCGCCGCCGCGTCCGGAGATCGATCAGGCGGCCGATGCCGCCGTGGCCCGGCGGATCGCGGATGCCGGGGCGGTGCTGCTGCGCAACGAGGCGCAGGCTCTGCCGCTGACCGGACAGGACCTCACCGACCTGGTGGTCGTCGGTCCCAGTGCGGCGGCTCCCCTCATCGGGGGAGGCGGGAGCGCCCGGGTGCCGGCCTTCCGGGCCGATCCGGTACTCCAGGCGCTGACCCGGCGGGCGGGGCCGGAGGGACGGGTGCGCTACGTCCCGGGCATCGATCTGGACGGCACCGTCATCCCCGCCGCGGCCTTCGCACCGGCGGGAGAGAGCGGGACGAGGGGCCTCGTGCGGACCGCCCCCGACGGGCAGCAGCTCGTGGTCCCGCACCTGGATGCGACCGGGGAGGGGGCTCTGCGGCAGAGCGGCACCTGGACCTGGAGCGGGACGCTCGTCGCCCCCGAGTCGGGCGACTACGAACTGCGTCTGCACTCCGGCGGCGGCCGCGCGCGACTGCAGGTGGATACCGAGAGCGGCCGGCGCGGGCGGGGCGGTTTCTTCGGGGGGGGCTCGCTGCTCCCGACCGCCGGCGGGCTCTCGAACGCACGGCGTCCAATCACCCTGCGGGCCGGCGAAAGACACACCCTCACGGTCACGGCGGAGGTGGGGGATGAACCGGCCCAGGTCCGGCTGGCCTGGCTCACCCCCTCGGGCCGGGAAGCGGCTCTCGGGCAGGCCGTCGAGGCCGCCCGGGAGGCGGAGGCGGTGCTCATCTTCGCGCACCGGGAGGGGACCGAAGGCCGGGACCAGGCTTCGCTCTCGCTGACCGAGGGGCAGGATGAGCTGATCCAGGCGGTGGCCGACGCGGCGCGGGGGAAGGCGGTGGTCGTGCTGAACACCGGAGCCCCGATCGCGATGCCGTGGCTGGGTTCGGCGGATGCCGTGCTCCAGATGTGGTATGCGGGTCAGGAGGGGGCGGCGGCGACCGCCGCCGTCCTGATGGGGGATGTCGATCCGGGGGGCAGGCTGCCCGTCACCTTCCCGGCCGGTGAGACCGAGCAGCCGGCGGGCACGCCGCTGCAGTACCCCGGGGTGAATAACGAACAGGCCTACTCCGAGGGCGTCTTCGTGGGGTACCGCTGGTACGACGCCCGCGACGTCGAACCGCTCTTCCCGTTCGGTCACGGACTCTCGTACACCGACTTCGAGTACTCCGGGCTCAGGGTCCGCGCCCTGCGCTCAGGTGAGGCCGAGGTCATCTTCGAGGTCCGGAACAGCGGCTCGCGGGAGGGCATCGAAGTCGCCCAGGTCTACGTGGGCGCTCCCCCCGCGCCGGATGTGCCGATGGAGGAGAAGCAGCTGGCCGGTTTCCGCCGCCTCGATCTGAAGGCCGGCGAGAGCCGGCGGGTCACGATCCGGATCGCCCGTCGCGAGCTCTCCTTCTGGTCCCCGGAGGAGCACGCCTGGATCCTCCCCGCCGGGGAGCGTCCGGTCCTCGTCGGGTCCTCCTCCCGCGACCTCCGCCTGAGCGGAAGCCTGCCGGTTCGGTGACGGTAACCGGTCCGGCCAGCCGGCCGGACCGGGGGCCGGTGTCTGTCTGACTGTGGCGGTCCGCTGTTGATAGCCTGTCCCGGACCGGAGTACCCTCCCGGTGAGTCTCGTCCCGCGGACCGGAGGAACCGATCCACCCGCTGATCCGGGATCCCGAGGAAATCGAGAACCTGAGTCCTGGAGTCCGTCATGCTGACCCTGCCTGTCGCCTCTTCTTCCGCCCGGCATCTGTTTCCGGTGACCGGTCTGATCCTGCTGGCGGGCGTCCTCGCCGCCTGCTCCGGCGCACCCGAGGGCAGCCGGGTGGCCGATCTGATCCTCACCAACGCCGAGGTCTATACGATGGAAGCCGATCGGCCGTGGGCCCGGGCGGTGGCCGTCCGGGGCAACCGCATCGTAGCGGTCGGCTCGCGCGGGAAGGTGATGCGCTGGCGGGGAACGGGTACCGAGCTCCTCAACCTGAACGGGGCCTTCCTCCTGCCCGGGCTCATCGACGGCCACACCCACTTCGACTCGGCCGGCCGCCTGCTCCTGGGCGCCAACCTGGCGGCCGAA
>CAYSYY010000496.1:0-3202 GCA_964435265.1 uncultured Gemmatimonadota bacterium | reverse complement strand
CTCCGCGAGTGTGCCCTGGCGGTCTAACAGGAACTTCTCGCCGGTCAACGAGGCAAACGGGCGGAGGTACGGCAGCCCGATGGCGTGAATGTCTTCCATCTGCATCATGGTAAATTCCAACGAGCCCGGCTCCGGTATCTGGCCGCCATGAGCGTTGGCGATATCCTCCAAGTGGAGACGTAGACTCTTCCGTTGAAAGCGCGGTGGAGCCGTGACCATCCCGGCCTGAGCCTGCCAAGGAGGTGTCTCTTCCGCAGGCATCTGCCGACCGTATTCGGCCTCCAGCATCTCCCGGAGGCGCACGGGATTAGCAAGCCGCGCCGGGCGTGTGAGGAAACTCTTCACGTACATCGGGAAGGCGAACTGCATCCATGGGTAGAACGCGAACGCCTCGCGCATGTAGTGCCGCTCCAACTCGCCGAGGCGCCGGTAGTTCCCGAACCATTGGGACTGAAGGTCCCATGCCAGAGCCCGGCCCGCCGGAGTGTTCTCCTTGAGGAAGAGCAGGTAGCCGGTGAAGTGCTGATAAGCCTCCGTGCCCCACGCCTGAGCCTGGAGGGACACTTTGCTGAGACCCGGAACGTCCCCGAACCTGGCGATTTTCTCCGCAAGGGCCGAGGGGGCATCGAGGACCGCGCCCAGCTTCCCGGAACTCGACCGGAGATTCAGCGAAGCTCGGGCTTCCAGTTGGCCCACACCGCCGAAGTCAATGAAGTGCTGAAACTGCTCCCCGAGAGTGGTCGGAGGGCCCTTCCAGCCCAGAGGGGCCCAGCCGATATTGATGCGCGCGGCTCTCTTGCTGCCCGCCAGAGTAGCAGCGATGCACGTTCCCGCGGAGGCGAAGTGGAGCTTGGGGTTCAGCCCCTGAATCCCGGCGGCGTTGTAGGCAAGCGCCGGGACAGACATGGCATTGCGCGGGGCGAAGGACGGATTCAAAATCGTATGGGTTACACGCCACACTCTGTTGAGCGGCCTGGTGAGCATACGGTTGAGTATGAACAGGTCATGCTCGGCGGTCCGCAAAATCTCCCGGGCGTAGTCCGGCATCGCGGCCATGGAGAGGCTCACATCCTTGGCGATTGCCTCGGGCACGAGAATGTGGGTCCTGCCCATCTGGGCGCCGGGCTGCCCATGGGTCATCATGAATCGTTCGAGGTCGGGGTCCAGCTCGGAGAGGGAGACCCATCGATTTTTCGGGTCGAGTGCGTTGAGCTGGGCCAGCCGCCGCTCGACCTGCTCCGGCAGAGCCTCGGCTGCTGCGACGGCTCCGGCCAACTCCTGCCGGGCTTCAGCCAGCCTCTCCTTGGAAGCGCGAAGGTTCTTGGCGGCTACCTGGATCGACTCGGACTGATTGAACAGATTGTCCACATACCGCTCTGCGGAGAAGGCTTGCTCCTTGACTTTCGCTATCTTGGCCTGCTCTCCGGCCAGCGCCTTCTCCGCCGCGGCCACGGCTTCCTCGGTACCCTCCACCCGCTTGAGAGCCGGTCTCATCGTCGGCGGCACGACCGAGATCGTCTCCATCGCGCCGATGGTGGGAAGGTGCTCAGAGAGTATTTTGGTCTTCGCGGCGCCGGTCGATGCTTTGCCGAGCACATCTTTGAGCGCGTGTTCCCACTGCGCGCCGAAATTCATGAGGGTGTCCGTGCCACCTTTGCGCTCGTGAGCGGAGAAGGACACTCCACTCGGCGCTTTCTTGGGAAGCATCTTTGGAGTTTCTCCACCGGCTGCCTTCATGGCCTCGCCGGTTTCGGTGAGTCCGCGCGGCATCGCGTATTTTTCCATCTCCGGCGCGGGCAGGACCTTGCCCCATGGGGTCATACGCTGACCGACTCCGCCCTCGGTGAGGACCATCCGATGCAGGGGCTCAAGCTCGTTGATGGCGAAGTCCCACGCAGCGCGCTCCTTGACACTCAGCTCGTTCAGACCTCGGGTAATGTCCCCGCCCTCTTCATAGATCATAGCCAAATAAGCCAGCGTGCGCTGCGACTCCTCCGGCAGGCGCAGAAGCTTTTTCATCTTCTTGGACTGCAGCGTATCGATGATCGGCTGAGCAAACTTCCCTTGTGCAATCTCCTCTGCCCCACGCGTTATGGCGCCGGCCGTCTGCATCTGCTCGGTGCCGTACTTCATCTGCGTCAGATGGGGCTTGTGCATGAATCCGCGAATGACCGGAGTTTCGGAGGCAGCTACGTGCAGTGCTTCCTTGGCTTTCCCCGCTGCCTGCAGAACCTTCTCCCCGCCGGGAACAGCTCTCACCGCGCCGGTGACAGCGCCGGTCCCCACGAGGTTGTAGGGATCCAAGATGGCTTCATGAACAAACTCCGAGAGCCGCGGGTGCTCCAGCTCCAGCGCGGACAGGTCTCTGCCCAGCACTGCCGCTTTGATGCGACCGAACTCGTCATCCCACGCGAGCTTCTGCTCGGTGTCCTGCGGGGTCTCGAAAGTCGTGGGCCGAGGTCCCATCTTCTCCGTGACCAGCCGGAGCGCCTCGTTCTCATAAGCCGTATGTACCTGCTTGAGCACCGCCGAGATGTCGGTGAGAGCTTCCGGGTCATCGGCGGTCAGCCCGGCCCGCGCGTAGAGAGCAATGGACTTCGCCACGTCCACGAGCTTCATCGGGTCTTCGGCCAGCCTCTCAGCGGCTTCCTTCATAGGGATGCCGTATCGCCTGGGCTGCATGCCCTTCACACCGGCCGCGGAGAGGATGTCGCCGGTGGCCCCGAGAGTCGGAACCGCCAAGCTCCAGGGTTGCTGGAACATTTCTGCGGCACCGGACACAGGCACTTCACCTTCCAGCGGAACATCCGCAGTCAGCTCCTGCAATTCCTTGGCAGCTCCGACCTTCGCGCTGGCGAGCGCCCGTGCTGGCGCGCGGAGCATTTTGAAGATGGTTTGGGTATGTGACTTGCCCTTGCGCGGCGGTCCTATCATACGTGCGATCCTGTTCACATCGCGGTAGAGCTGCTCGACAGACGGAGGTCCCTCCGGCCCGTAATGCACGCCGGCTTGTGCAGAGGGCCGTTGAATCTGCTCGGGCGTTAGCTCAATGGGCTTCCCGAGCATGGCCGCGTGAATCTGAACAGGTGTGAGTCCGATTTTCTTGGCCAGCTCCAATCCGTGCTGGGCTCTCATCTCCATCACGTCAGCCTTGACTTGCCTGCTCGCCTCCCCGAACGCCATCTGTTGCCGGACTTGCTCC
>CAYSYY010000495.1:0-3203 GCA_964435265.1 uncultured Gemmatimonadota bacterium | reverse complement strand
TCCCGGCTGAAAGTGCGCTGCTGACCCTCGCCGCCGCTCCTCCCGCCTCGGCCGCCGGTCGCCTGCCCCACCGCCATTTCCCCACTGCCCTGGCGCGCCTGTATCTCGGCCAGCATCTCCGGAGTGAGTTGGGTCATATCGATGCCCTGGCGCATCCCCCGCCCTTCCCCCTGCTCCGAGCCGACGGTCCGGCTCCCCCCCTGCGGATTGCCCGCTTCGCCGTTCGCCGGAACGATCGGAGAGCCCTGCCCGTAGTCCCCGCCCTGGACGATGATCTCCCAGGCCACTTCCTCGGGGATGCTGTTTTTACCCGCCAGCGTACTGAGAACATTGCAGGGATCCTGCATCCAACCCAGCTCGATCAGTGTTCCCACGGTCACGCCGTCCACTACCTCGGCCATCGACTCGTTCCGCAGGCCGAGCTGGACCTCGACCGGGCTGTCGGCCCGGACCGGTTTGACGTAGGCCCGGCCGCTGACGATCCCGATGGCCGACAGGGGCACCTGCACGACGTCCTCGAGCAAATCCACCACGATGTCCACGCTGGCGGTCATACCGGGCCGCGCGCGGGTATCGGCCTCATCGATCCGGATTACGGTCGGGAAGACCTTGACGTTGCTCCCCCGCCTGGTTTCCTGGGCCAGCGTGGAGACATCGATGACATGGCCCGGCAGCTGGACGCGGGGATAGGCTTCGAGCCGTATGACCGCCCGCTGGCCGATCCGGACCCGCTCGTGGTCCAGTTCGTTGATCCTGATCTCCACGAGCAGCTCGCTGAGGTCGGGGAGCTGGATAAGTGCCTGGTCGCGGCGCACGTTGTCGCCCTCGCGCACCTTGGTGCGTTCCGTCCAGCGCCCCTGTTCGACGTGGATGACCATGCCGTTGATGGGCGCGCGGATGGTGAGGGCGGCGATCTCCGCCCGGGCCTCCGAGACATCTTCGCGCCGGGCCTGCAGGCTGATCTCCTGCTGCCGCCGATCGGTCTCGTTGATGATCTTCTGTGCTTCGAGCTTGCGCCTGGCTTCGTTCAGAGAGATGCGGGCGTTCTCGACATCCAGGTCGGCCTGCTGCTTGTCCAGTTCCGAGGTGAACTCCAGGTTCTGGCGCTGCAGTACGGCCCGGTCATACGAGAGTTCGGACGAGCGCACGCTGTTCTCGAGGTCCTTTATGTTATTGGCCAGATCTTCCAGGGTCTGTTCATAGGAGGCTTCGGCCGTCTCGAGCTGATCGAGCGCCGTTTCCAGAGCTTCCACCGCCGACGTGGTATCGAGCAGGGCCACGATCTCGCCCCGGGTCACTCTCTGCCCCTCGGGATAGAGATAGATCAGCTGGAGTTCGCCGGTAACATTCCTCGGGACACTGACAGTCACCGCGTTCGCCGCCCGAATCAGACCCGGTCCCGTAACAGTGACCTCCATGCTCCCCTGCGAGACCCGGGCGATCCCCGACGTTCCGGCATCGGCGGTTCTCTTCGGCTGCATGATGATGAAGAGAGCCACTACGACCACCACGGCGGATCCCACTCCGTATACCCAACGAGGCACAGCGCCCCTCCCTGTTGCTTGTGTATCCGTCATGCCGCTTGTTCGACACCATCCCGGTGGAATAACTTGTGCTGAGACTGCATGTCCCGGTTCGACGCACCGGTCGTCCTGTGGAGATGGATTCTCCGGACCGGTGCCGGGAGCCCGATTCCGCAGTAAAGGTAACTACAAACAGACGCCCGGCCCCCATCATTCCCGGGGGCTGTTTCCTGCGCCCGGAGGAAGAGAATGACCGCACCTTCCCCTGTTCCCGCCCGCCGACCCGCGCGGCCCCTGCTCCCGGCGGTGTTGATCGTGTCGCTGGCGGCGGTTCCGGTCGCCGTCCCGGCCGGCCGGCTTCACTCTGAGATAACGAGCCGTGCTGCGAAGAGTTCATCCGAACCGGTGCGCGCCCGGCACGGCATGGTGGTCTCGGCCGACACCCTCGCCAGCCGGGTCGGGATGGCGGTGCTGCGCGGGGGCGGCAACGCCGTGGACGCCGCGGTGGCCACCGGATTCGCCCTGGCCGTGACCTTCCCCGGGGCCGGGAACATCGGGGGAGGCGGTTTCATGGTGGTCCGCCTCCCCGACGGCCGGGCGACCTGCTTCGATTTCCGCGAGAAGGCCCCCCTGGCCGCCCACCCCCAGATGTTCCTCGACGACAACGGGGAGTACTCCAGCACCATCCATCACAGTTCCCACCTCGCGGTCGGCGTGCCGGGCACGGTGGCCGGTTTCTGGAAGGCTCATGCCTCCCTCGGCCGTTCGCAGTGGCGGGACCTGGTTGCGCCCGCGGTCCGCCTGGCCCGCGACGGCTACCCCCTGACCCGCTCCCGGGCTCGCGATTTCGCCGGCTACGTGGCCCGCGCCTTCCGGCCTTATCCGGCCTCGATGGCGGTCTTTTCGAAGGACGGCGAACCGTACGCCGAGGGGGAGATCTTCCGCCAGCCCGATCTGGCCGGTACGTTGGAGCGGATCAGGGATGAGGGCCGCGACGGTTTCTACCGGGGCGAGACGGCCCGCCTGATCGCCGAGGAGATGCGGCGTGGGGGCGGCGCGATCACCGAGGAAGACCTGGCCCGCTACGAGACGGCCGAGCGCGAACCGCTGCGGGGAACCTACCGGGGGTACGAGATCATAGGCATGCCTCCGCCGTCGAGCGGCGGAGTGGCCGTGATCGAGATGCTGAACCTCCTCGAGGGGTACGATCTGGCCGCCATGGGTCACAACTCGGCCGCCTACATCCACCACCTGACCGAAGCGATGCGGCGCGCCTACCGCGACCGGGCCCGCTTCCTCGCCGATCCCGACTTCGTGGACATCCCCCTGGAGCGGCTCCTGAGCAAGGAGTACGCCGCTGAGCTGCGGACCGGTATCGATCCCGAGCACGCCACCCCCTCGAGCCCGGCCGATGTCGCGGATCCGTGGCCGCAGGAGAGCGAGGCCACCACCCACTACAGCGTGGTGGACGCCGACGGGATGGCGGTCTCGGTCACCTTCACCCTCGAGGCCTGGTACGGCTCGAAGATCGTGGTGCCGGGCGCGGGCTTCGTGCTCAACAACGAGATGGGCGATTTCAACGCCGCTCCGGGGCTGACCGACGCCCGGGGTCTGATCGGCACCGAGCCCAATCTGGCCCGGCCGCAGCAGCGCATGCTCTCGAGCATGACCCCCACCATC
>CAYSYY010000494.1:0-3212 GCA_964435265.1 uncultured Gemmatimonadota bacterium | reverse complement strand
GCTGTTCGAATACTGGGGCACGTTCACTACACCTGATCAGCTCGAGCTCTGGGGCGACACCAGCGGCGACGGGCGGCTCTCGGCCGCCGAAGCGGCGGCGCTGACCCCGGTGCCGGTGAACCTGCTGCCCGAGATCCGGCAGGTCGACGTCACCGTAATCGTGGAGACCAACCGGCCCGATCTGCATTTCGAAGGCACCGGAAGCACGGCCTCGCAGAACTACCCGTACCGTTCCTACGTCCTGCGCCAGCGCATCCGGGCGCGCAACGTGGGCATCAATCCCACCGGTCTGATCCTGTGCGGCGAGAGACCCACCAGCCCCCGCAATCCGATCGGGTACGACACCCCCTACGACCAGGGCGGCAGCATCACGATCGAGTGGGATTCCTCGACCGACGAGTACACCGGCGAGGACGATGTGCAGTACTACACCATCTACCGGCAGATCGGCGGCGGCGATTTCGAGGTAGTCGCACAACTCCAGGCGATGGGGGTGGACACGACCTATGTCCTCGAGGACGACGGGGATATCGACAACTTCAACGCCCCGATAGACGGCGAGCCCTATTATTACTTTGTCGCCGCCTGGGACTGCGCCCCGCAGGAATCGATCCCTTCGGCCGTCATCGGCCCTATCGTGAGCCTGCCGAACGGACCGGCCCCGCCGGAGATAACCGATGCCTGGGATACCGCCTGCGATGCGGGGCAGGACATCACCGTCCAGTTCACCCGCAGCGCCCAGGACGACGGTACCGGGACGGGAGTTTCGTGGTACCTCATCTACCGCGGCACGTTGGCAGATTCGACCATCGTTACCAAGGTCATGACCGATTCGGTCGCGGCCACCGGCGCCGCCACATACCACTATCACGACAATATCGGGAACGAGGCCGGCCAGCCGCCGGTGGACGGTACCCCTTACTGGTACATCGCCCGGGCACTCCAGGGGAGTGTGCCGAGCGATAACAGCAACGAGTACGGAGCGGTGTGGTCGGGGGCCGGTCTCTCGGCCCCGCGCCTGCTCGCAGTCGACGACAAACCGGCCGACGACGGCACCGCCCTGATCCTGACCTGGCGCCGCTCGGCTTCCGAAGACTGCTCCCCGCCGCCCACGACCTACCGCATCTACCGCCGCGTCCAGGGGATGACCGGCTGGACCACGGTCACCGAGGTCCCCATCACCTTTACCATGTACTACCAATATGAGGACGACAACGGCGGGGCCGGACTGATCAACGGCACCACCTACGAGTACATGGTGGAGGTTCGGACGACCGGGGTGGCGGAGGAGTCCAATATCCTGGACGGCACGCCCCGCGACAACCCGCCGGTCAGCCCGCCGGAACATCTGGTGGCCGTGGATGTGCCGTGCGAGTCCGACGGCGACATCAGGATCACCTGGCAGCGCTCCCCCGACGACCACGCCGGGGCCTATACCGCCGACGCCTATTTCCTCTACCGGAAAGTCGACGGCGGCATCTATAGCCAGATACAGACCTTCACCGCCACCGGTGCGACCTCGTACGCCTGGACCGACGCCGACTCCACCAATCCCGGCTATGCTCCGGTGCTCGGTTTCACCTACTGGTACAAGGTCACCGCCTACGACTACGACACATCGTCGGAATCGGGGCCCTCGAACGAGGATGACGCCATCAGCGACGGCAGTCCGGGCGCGCCGGAGATCACCGCCGCTTACGACACCTACGGCGCCGGTTCAAGGCAGATCCGGGTCGAGTTCACCGCCTCGCCCGATGACGGCGGCTGCGCCGACTCGGTCACCCGCTATCACATCTACCGCACCACCACGCCGGGTGCCTACGGCAGCTACATCGGCACGGTCACGGCCACCAATGCCGCCTCCTACCAGTGGGACGACAACATGGCCAATTCGGTAGCGCCGCCGCTCGACGGCTTCATCTACTACTACATGATCCGGGCTTACGATGCGGTGAACGTCGACGAATCCCTCGACTCCAACGAGTTCGGCCCGGTGGAACCCTACGGGGCTTCCTGCGAATGCTGCCCCATCTTCGTCGACGACATGGAGACGGGCAACCTGGGCTGGACCCACGGCGGCTCGCGCGACGACTGGGAGCTGGGAACGCCCCGGGGAGATTCCTTCGATCCCAGCCTGGCCCATTCCGGTTCCCGCGTCTGGGGGACCGACCTCGGCGCCGGCTGGGCCGACGGGCAGTACCGCTCCAGAGCCGACAGTTACCTCATCAGCCCGACCCTCGATTTCTCCGCCTTCGAGGAAGGCTACATCACGATGAGCTTCTACCGCTGGCTCTCGGTCGAGGTGTCGAACAAGGACCAGGCCCAGATCAGGGTCAACAACGGGAGCGGCTGGCAGGTGGTCTGGCAGAACTCCCAGAACGACAACACCGTCGACACCGAGTGGAAGCTCCAGTACGTGGACCTGAGCCAGTGGGTCATGGGCTCGGTGGCGGTCCGGATCGCCTTCACCCTGACCTCGAACCGATCGGCCCAGTTCGGCGGCTGGAACCTCGACGATGTGGAGATCTGCTACACCGCCCCCGGCCCCTGCGACTACTTCTTCTACGTCGGGGACTCGATCGCCGAGAGCCAGGGGAACAACCTCTTCTTCGACATCACCAACGGGCACGACGCCTCCATCACGATGCTCGGGATGGAACTCTCGTGGTCGTCGGAGACCAGCCTGCTGAAGGCGATCCGGACCCAGGGACCGGGGAGCGTGGGGGCGGTCTGGGATGTCTCGCCCGCCCAGCCCTCGGCGGTCGAGGCGATCTTCACCACGGTGATCCCGTTCAACGCCGGGCAGACGATCCAGTTCAAGCTGGAGTTCGCGCCGGGGCACATGCGCGGGTCCGCCATGACCATCAAGTTCATCACCGCCTGCGGCACTTCGACCGAGGTCGTCGTCCAGGTTCCGGAGTAAGGGGGGGAGCCGATCATGTCTGCAGATCCGGTTCAGAACGTTCGTCCGGGGCGGGGGGGCGCTGTCCGGCGGATCGCGAACGAGCAGGGATCCGCCCTCATGGCGGCCTTCTGGATGCTGGTCGTGCTGCTGCTGGCCGGACTGGCGGCCAGCTACTCCACCTCGACCGAGGTGGGGCTCTCGGGGAACCAGCGGCTCGAAGCCCAGATCTTCTATCTGGCCGAGGCGGGGGTGGCCCGCACCAAGAAGCACATCAACCAGCTCGGGATCCAGTTCATCGGAACGGGCA
>CAYSYY010000493.1:0-3216 GCA_964435265.1 uncultured Gemmatimonadota bacterium | reverse complement strand
CGATCCCGCCCAGCTCGACCAGATCCTGCACCCTTCGTTCGAGGAGAAGGCGGCGAAGACGGTGCTCACCAGGGGACTGCCGGCTTCACCCGGGGCGGCCGTGGGGCAGGTCGTATTCCACGCCGATGAAGCCGAGGAGTGGGCGGCCGACGGCCGGGACGTCATCCTGGTGCGGGTCGAGACCAGCCCCGAGGACATCGGCGGCATGGACGCCGCCCGCGGCATCCTCACCGCCCGCGGCGGCATGACCAGCCACGCCGCGGTGGTGGCCCGCGGCATGGGCAAGTGCTGCGTGGCGGGATGCGAGGCGATCGAGGTCGACTACCGGAAGAAGCTCTTCACGGTCAACGGCGGGACCGTGAAAGAGGGCGACTGGATCAGTCTGGACGGCACCACCGGCGAGGTCATGGCGGGACGGGTACCCACCCGCGATCCGGTGCTGAGCCGCGAGTATCACCAGCTCATGACGTGGGTCGACACCATCCGGCGCCTCAAAGTGCGCACCAACGCCGACACCCCCGATGATGCGAAGGTGGCCCGCGCCTTCGGCGCCGAGGGCATCGGTCTGTGCCGCACCGAGCACATGTTCTTCGAGGGGGACCGCATCACCCTTATGCGCGAGATGATCCTGGCTTCGGACGAGGCGGGACGCCGGGCGGCCCTGAAGAAGCTGCTCCCGGTTCAGCGGCGCGACTTCGAGGGCATCTTCCGGGCCATGGACGGCCTCCCCGTCACCATCCGCCTGCTCGACCCGCCCCTGCACGAGTTCCTCCCCCATGAGGATGAGGCGGTTGCGGCGGTCGCGGAGGAGCTCAAGGTCAAGCCGGCCGAGGTGCGCCGGCGGGCCGAGGCCCTGAAGGAGTTCAACCCGATGCTGGGTCACCGCGGCTGCCGTCTGGGGATCACCTATCCCGAGATCAGCGAGATGCAGGCCCGGGCGATCATCGAAGCCGCCTGCAACATGGCGAAGAAGGGTGTGAAGGTCCTGCCCGAGATCATGATCCCGCTGATCGGCACCGAGCAGGAGTTCACCGTTCTTCGCGACCTCATCGTGCGGGTGGCCGATGAGGTGATGGCCCGCAGGAAGGTGAAGGTGCGCTATCTCGTCGGCACCATGATGGAGATCCCGCGGGCCTGTCTGGTGGCCGACCGGATCGCCGCCGAGGCCGAGTTCTTCTCGTTCGGCACCAACGACCTGACGCAGATGGCGTACGGGTACAGCCGCGACGATTCGGGGCGCTTCCTCGAAGAATACATCGCCAACGGGATACTCACCGGCGATCCCTTCCAGAGCCTCGATATCGAGGGGGTCGGGCAGCTAGTGGAGATGGGCACCCGGCTCGGCCGCCGGAGCCGGCCGAAACTCAAGGTCGGGGTGTGCGGTGAGCACGGCGGCGATCCCGCCAGCGTGATCTTCTTCCATCACGTCGGGCTGGACTATGTTTCGTGTTCGCCGTACCGTGTTCCCATCGCGCGCCTGGCCGCGGCCCACGCCGTACTGGGCGAGAGCGAGAAGGACAAGTAAGACCGACCCCGGACGGGGACGGGAAGGACAGCCGACGCCGGACCCGGACGGGAACGGAAGAGGGGCGGAGAACCGGACGAAGAAGGGGCGCGTGAGCAGGGTTATAGCGGTTGCGAACCAGAAGGGCGGGGTGGGCAAGACCACCACCGCCGTCAACGTATCGGCCTGTCTGGCCGAGGCGGGGCACAGCACCCTTCTGATCGATATCGATCCCCAGGCCAACGCCACCTCCGGTCTGGGAATCGATCCGAACGCGGTCGACCTGACCATCTACGAGGCGCTCATCGAGGAGATCTCGATCGAGGACGCCCTGATCTCGACCACCGTCACCGGGCTCGATCTGATCCCGAGCCACATCCGCCTGACCGGAGCGGAACTGGAGATGGTGGCCATGATCGGCCGGGAGAAGAAGCTCCAGCAGGCGCTGGAGCCGGTGCGCGACGCCTACGAGTACATCCTGGTGGACTGCCCGCCCAGCCTGGGTCTGCTCACCCTCAACACCCTCACCGCGGCCGACTCGGTCATCATCCCCATCCAGTGCGAGTACTACGCTCTCGAGGGGCTCGGGAAACTGCTCAACACCATCCGGCTGGTGCAGAAGCACCTTAACCCGAACCTCGATATCGAGGGGGTTCTGCTCACCATGTTCGACAGCCGGCTGAACCTGAGCCGGCAGGTCGCCGAAGAGGCGGTGCGCTTCTTCAACGACAAGGTCTACCGCACCCGGATCATGCGGAACGTCCGGCTGGGTGAGGCACCCTCGTTCGGGATGCCGATCATCCAGTACGACATCCTCTCGACCGGGGCGGAGAACTACATCAGCCTCACCAAGGAGATCGTCGCGCATGCCCAGAAAGGCGCTCGGCAAAGGGCTTGATGCCCTCATCCCGGGCGCGGGCGAAGATGCGGCGTCCGCCGTCCGGGCGAAGAGGGACCCGGGACGGCCCGGCGACGCGACCGCCGTCGTCAAGGTGCGCCTGAACGAGATCAACCCCAATCCGTGGCAGCCGCGGCAGGATTTCGATCGCGACGGTCTCGAGGAACTGGCGGCTTCGATCAGGCAGAAGGGTGTTCTGCAGCCGGTGCTGCTGCGCCGGGCCGAGGACGGGTATGATCTGGTGGCCGGGGAGCGGCGCTTCCGGGCGGCCAAGCTCGCCGGCCTGCGCACCATCCCGGCGATCGTCTACGACGTGGCGAGCGATGGGGACATGCTGGAGCTCTCGCTGATCGAGAACGTTCAGCGCGAGGATCTCAACGCCATCGACACCGCCCGCGCCTACCGCCAGCTCGCCGAGGAACGAACGCTCACCCAGGAGCAGATCGCCGAACGGGTCGGCAAGAGCCGGACCGCGATCGCCAACACCCTGCGCCTGCTCAACCTCCCCGATGAGGTGCAGACGAAGGTACGCTCGGGTGATCTGAGCGAAGGGCACGCCCGCGCTCTGCTCGGCCTGACGTCAAAGCGGGAGCAGATCGAACTGGCCCGTCGGGCGGTGCGGCGGGGACTCTCGGTACGCGAGGTGGAGCGTCTGGTGCGCCGGATCGTCGAAGGCGAGGGCGGCGACCGGGGCGGAACGAAGAAGGCCGGCTCCCTCAGCCCCCGCCTGCAGGCAGTGCTGGAGGAGATGCAGCGCGCGCTGGGAACGAAAGTGACGATCGCGGGTTCGGAGAAGAAGGGAACCCTGAAGATC
>CAYSYY010000492.1:0-3223 GCA_964435265.1 uncultured Gemmatimonadota bacterium | reverse complement strand
GCAGATCGGTATCGAGCAGGGCGGCCCCGAACTCATCGGCGAAATCCCGGGTGCGCGAGTAGAGGTGCGGCTGGAAGACGGCGATGATCCGCCGGTCGAATCCGCCCCGGGCGGCCTCCAGGGTGGCCGCGACTTCGGTGGGATGGTGGGCGTAGTCGTCCACCACCATCACCCCATGGACCTCGGTGCGCACATCGAAGCGCCGGGCCACGCCGGTGAAGGAACCCAGGGCCGCGATCAGGATCTGCGGATCGAGATCGAGGTGGAGCCCGACCCCCAGCGCCGCCAGAGCGTTCCGGACGTTGTGCACCCCCGGCACCTGCAGGCGGATCTCCCCGAGAACGGTGCCCCGCCAGCTGGCCTCGAAGCGGCTCCCCATTCCCTCGAAGATGATGTCATCGGCCCGTACATCGGCCTGGGTCGTGAGGCCGTAGGTCACCAGAGCCCGGTCGATGCGCGGGATGAGCCCCCGAACGCCGCTGTCGTCGAGACAGACCACGACGGCTCCGTAGAAGGGCACCTTATTGGCGAATTCCACGAAGGCGTCCACCATCGATTCGAGCTCGCCGTAGGTATCGAGATGTTCCGCCTCCACATTGGTGATCACCGCCACGGTCGGGAAGAGCCGCAGGAAGGAGCGGTCGAATTCATCGGCTTCGGCGACCAGGTAGTCCCCCGCTCCGAGCTGCATCGAGGTGCCCAGTTCGTGGACCTTACCCCCCGTGATCAGGGTGGGGACGAGCCCCGCCTCGGTGAGGAGATGACCGGTCAGGCTCGAAGTGGTCGTCTTGCCGTGGGTGCCGGCGATGGCGATGCCGAACTGCATCCGCATGAGCTCACCCAGCATCTCGGCGCGGCGGATGACCGGGATCTTCAGCTCGAGCCCGCGCATGACCTCGGGATTGTCGAGCTTCACGGCCGAGGAGTAGACCACCGCGTCGGCGCCGTCGACATGCTCGGGCCGATGCCCCTCGCAGACCGTCGCGCCCAGCTCCTGGAGGCGGCCGGTGACCTCGGTCAGACGAACGTCTGACCCGCTGATCTCGTACCCCTGCATCAGCAGCAGTTCGGCGATACCGCTCATACCGATCCCGCCGATACCCACGAAGTGGATCCGTTCAATTCGGGTGAAGCGGGTCATGACCGGGCCTCCCCGAAAGTCGCCAGCAGTTCATTACGCTCCGCCGAGCTCAGACGGCGGGCGATCCGAACCAGTCCCGCGGCCACCCGCGCCGCCGCCCCGGTCTCGGCCAGGGACGCCGCGGCCGAACTCATGTCCTCCAGGGTTCCGTTCCCGGCCAGCAGGGCGGCGACCTCGGTGGCCAGCCGTACCCCGTCGAGGTGGGCGTCGTGGATCAGCCGGCCGGCACCGGCCTCGGCGAACGCCCGGGCGTTCGCCTCCTGGTGCCCGCCGGCGGCGGTGGGCAGGGGAATGAGCAGAGCCGGCACCCCGTACCCGGCCAGTTCCGCCAGCGTTGACGCCCCGGCCCGGCACAGCGCCAGGTCGGCGGCCGACCAGGCGTCGGCCATTCCCTCGATATACGGCACCACCCGCAGACGGCCATCGGCGCGGGCGCCGACCGCCGCCGCAATCCCGGCCAGCTCGGCGGTGATGGCCTCGTAGTGCGGATCCCCCGTCTGCCAGAGGATCGCCAGCTCCGGGATCCCGAGCAGGTGGCCGAGCCCCTCCCGGGTTGCCCGGTTGAGCGTCGCGGAGCCCTGGGAACCGCCGGTCACCAGCAGCAGCCGGCCGGTGGTGCGGATCCCCAGACGGGTGCGGGCTTCGCTCCGGTCCAGCCGGCGGACCCGTCGCACCGGGATCCCCGTGCAGATCACCTCCGGGCGCCGGCTCAGGTGCGGCCGGGCGTCTTCATGGGCGATGAACACGATCCGGGAGCGCGGCGCCAGCAGCCTGATGGTGGCTCCCGGGAAGGCGTCGAGGGCCAGGAGCGCCACGGGAATGCCGAGCAGGCGGGCGGCCAGCAGGGCGGGGCCGGATATGAATCCGCCGGTGCCGAAGGCCACCTGCGGGCGCCACTTCAGGAGTACCCCGAGACTCTGCATGAATCCCCCGATGGTACGGAGGGGGAAGAGGAGGTTGCGGACCACTTCGCGCCGGTGCAGCCCCTCGGTCACGAGCCGGTGGAACGTCCACCCGGCCTCGTCCAGAACGCGTTCTTCAAGACCCCGGCGGCTCACCGCGAACCGCACCTCGACCCCGGGTACGTGCCGCTGGAGTTCCTCCACCACGGCCAGGGCCGGGTAGAGGTGCCCCCCGGTGCCGCCCGCCGCCACCCAGATCCTCACGGCCGACCCTCCCCACCTCTGATCCCGGTCGCGAGATCGGTCGTGCGCGACACGCTCAGGAGCAGGCCGACTCCGGCCAGAGAGAGGATGAGCGACGATCCCCCGTAGGAGATAAAGGGAAGGGCCAGGCCGGTCGCGGGCAGCAGCGCCGTCACGACACCCACGTTCACCAGGGTGTAGACCGCGATCGTGATCGTAACCCCGGCGGCCAGCAGCATCCCGGTCACCGAGGGGGCGGCCCGCGCGATCCGCAGTCCTCTGATCACCAGGAGCAGGAAGAGGACCAGCACCACCACCGCACCCACGAAACCGAGTTCCTCGCCGATGATTGAGAAGATGAAGTCGTTGTGCGGTTCGGGCAGGAAGCGCAGCTTCTGCGCGCTGTGCCCCAGTCCCCGGCCCAGGAGTCCCCCGTCTCCCAGACCGATGAGCGACTGCCAGACCTGGTAGTTGGCGTCCTGCAGCCCGCTGCCCCGCTCCAGGAACGCCGCGATCCGGGCCTGGCGGTACGGGCTGCCCATCAGCGCGAACCAGACCAGCGGCACTGCGGCCGCGCCCAGCGCGGCGAGGTGGAGCGGGCGGGCGCCGGCGAGCAGGATCATCCCCGTGCAGATGAGGACGAGCGCGACCGCGGTGGAGAAGTCCTCCACCACCACCAGGACGGCGACCGCGGCCACGGGTACCAGGACCGGCATGAGGCCGTCGCGTACCGACTCGAGGGTGTCGCGACGCGTGACCAGCGTATCGGCCAGCCAGAGGAGCAGGGCGAAGCGGGCCAGCTCCGAAGGCTGCAGCGAGAACGGCCCGAGGGCGAGCCAGCGGCTGGCGCCGTGGGAGGTGACCCCGCCCAGCCCGGGGAGCAGGACCAGGCAGAGCAGACCGATCGAGACGACGAGCAGGGGGCGCCCCAGCCGGA
>CAYSYY010000491.1:0-3240 GCA_964435265.1 uncultured Gemmatimonadota bacterium | reverse complement strand
CTGCTGCCAGTATTTCTTCTCGGACGCGAGCCGGGCCGATCCCCTCCTGGTTATCTCATAGAACTTGGCCTTCCGGTTGTTCTCGGACGTTCCCCACCGGGCGCGGATCCACCCGCGGTGCTGCAGGCGGACCAGCGAGGCGTAGATGGTGCCCTGGTTCAACAGGATCTGGTCCCCGCTGGTATGCTCGATGCGCCGGGCGAGACCATAGCCGTGGAGAGGACCCAGGGCAGTGAGGGTCTGCAGCACCATGACGTCCAGAGTGCCCTGCATCAGGTCGATCTTTCGCCGTGTCATAACTCTCCTCGGGTGCGACCGTGATGGCTCGTCTCACTCATGTGGTCATACAACAGGTGATATACGGCAACGGTCACATCTTTGTTCCCGAGATCCGGGCGGCAAGATCCAGCCGGATCGATCCAGCCGGGCTGATCCGAACGGTGGCAGGGGGAGATGTCGCCCGGCCGGTTGTATACAAGGTACCTGTGAGTGGCGATTGCTTCCCGGGGCGGGCTTCGAGCTCTCGTCCTGGATGGACCGGTCCCCCGACTGATTGACGAGTGGCAGATCGAGCCGGATATCTGGAACCACATCCGCCGGGCGGTCGATGATCGCGGCGCAGCGGGTCAGCTCATCCTCACGGGCTCGACGATTCCTTCCGACGATGCCACCCGCCATACCGGGGCCGGACGTCTGGTGAGATTGCGTATGCGTCCGATGAGCCTCTTTGAAACGGGCTATGCCACCGGTGAGATTTCCCTGAAATCACTGCTCGAGGGCACATCACCCCGCAGCTCGGATCCGGGGCTTTCCATCCCGGATCTCGCGGAGAGAGCATCAGTCGGAGGATGGCCCGGGCACCTGCATCTCAGCGTATCGGATTCTCTCGAGGCGGTCCGCGCCTATCTGGATGAGATCCGATGTGTCGACATCATCCAGGCGGACGCGAAGGGAAGGGACCCGGAGAGGGCAGGCAGGTTGCTCTCATCCCTGGGGCGGAATACGGCCACGTATGCGGGCATCTCCACCCTGGCGGCCGATACCGGAGGGGCGGACGGTGCGATGGCCCGAACAACGGTGAGAGACTATCTCTCTGCTCTGGAACGGCTCATGATCATCGAAGATCAGCCTGCCTGGATGCCACCCCTGCGCTCCCGATCCCGTTTGCGGAGTTCATCGAAACGACACTTCGTCGATCCTTCGCTGGGCGTGGCGGCCCTGCGGGCGACTCCTGCTCAGCTGCTCAAAGACCTGGAACTCTTCGGATTCATCTTCGAAACGATGGTTATCCGTGACCTGCGGGTCTATGCCCAGGCGGCCGATGCCATGGTCTTCCAGTACCGGGACAATACCGGCCTTGAGGTGGATGCGATCGTGGAAGCCATTGACGGCCGGTGGATGGCGCTCGAGATCGAACCGGGTCAGGGATATACCGATCAGGCGGCCGAGAACCTGCTGAAGTTCAGAAACCGGGTGGATACGAGCAGGTGCGGCGAGCCAGGGATACTGGCCGTTATCACCGGCACGGGATACGGCTATATGCGCGATGATGGCGTCGCAGTCATCCCGATAGGGGCACTCGGGCCTTAGTACACCGTTTCGCAATTACGCTCGCATTCGAAGCGGTATACGTAGCAGATCCATGCCCGATCTCTCTATTCGCGGTCAGCTCCGCAGCTCGCGCGCGCAGGGGGGCACCAGGTAGAGGTTCCCGGCGATCCGGCCGAGGAGGAAGGCTGCGGCCGCAGCGGTGGCGCCGATCAGGTCGAAGAGGTGAATCCCGATCATCAGGAAGAGCACGATCCCGGCCATCTCGACCAGGGTGGCCCGGCTGATCGCTCCGGTCGTGCGGGCGTGTACCAGGAAGCCGCGCTGGGCCGAGAGCAGTACCGCCAGAGCGGGGAGCAGCGGCAGGATGCGGGCGGGAGTGATGGCATAGCCGGCCAGACCGGGTTCCAGGCCCGAGATGGTCTCGAACCAGACCGTCACCAGGGGGGTCCACGCTATCAGCGCGTACGCGGCGGCGGATGAGAAGGCCAGGAGGAGCCCGAACCGGACCAATTCGGCGAAGTGCTCCCGCTTCGGACCCAGCAGTGCGATGACCACTTCCTGAAAGCTGAGCCCGATGCTGCGGAAGATGAAGGTGAGGGAATTCAGCACCGGCATGACCGCCAGCGATTCGATGGGGAAGCGGGCGCGACCCAGGAAGAAGGTCACCACCGGGTGTACCGCCAGGCTGATCACCGAGGTCAGCGCCAGCGGATAGTAGAAGGTGGCGATCCCCCCGTAGCTCAGAGTCACTTCCCCCTCGGCGCAGGCTTCGCAATCCACGAACAGGCGGCGGACGGTCTCCCGGGCCATGAGCCGGGTGGCGTACGATTCCAGCACGACGGCGATCGACTGCGACAGCGCGCCGATGGCGGCCCCCGAGAGGTCGGTGAGAGTGGCCAGCAGCAGGGCCGAGACCGTCACCGAGACCATCCGGACGACCGTACCGTAGGCTACCCGGCGGGTCAGATTGTCGCGGATGAGCAGGCCCTGGTAGAAGCGGCGGAAACCGATCGCCGCCGGCCAGGGGAGGAAAAGCAGAAGGGCTGTGTGAGTGAGATCGGCGACCTCGGTGGGGATCCCGATCAGCCGGCGCACCAGCAGGTCGAAAACGGGCGGCAGGAGAACGACCACCATCCCGAGCGTGACCAGGGCATTGAGCGCGTAGAGGAAGGTCCGGAGCTTGCGGAAGTTGTGGGGGGAGTCGGCCAGGGCGGTGGAGGCGCTCATGATCATGATCACGGGCGCTTCCACGATGACGGCGAAGGCGAAAGCCACGCCGTAGGCGGCCAGGTTGAACTTCGCGTCGGGCAGGCGCGCGATCACGGCGGCCAGGAAGGGCCCTTCGAAAGCCATCATCAGCCAGGTAGCCGCCAGCGGCGACCAGAAGGCGGTGATCCGGCGGGGAGTGAGTTTTCCTTCGACGATCACGCGCCGTTTCGTTTCTACCTGCGGGCCACGACGATGAGGTGATGGCTCGCGGCCGGATCGTAGGGATCGCCTTCCCACGTGCCGAAGAACTCAGCACCCGCGAATCCGGCTGCCGTGAGCAGCCGCTCATACCCGGCTTGCCCGATCATCCGGTAGGGGAAGCTGTCGACCTCGAAGCCGGTGCCCACCTCGCTGTGGACGATATCGAGCACGTTCATGATCAAGGCATCATCACCGTAATCGACGACGAAGATGCGGCTG
>CAYSYY010000490.1:0-3242 GCA_964435265.1 uncultured Gemmatimonadota bacterium | reverse complement strand
TTGCTGGAAAGCCGCGATGATCGGGATCGCACACCCCTCTATCACGCTGCGGCGGGGGGGCACGGCGAACTCGTCACCTTCCTGCTCGACGCCGGAGCCGATATCGAGGCGGCCGACCGCTCCGGGGCGACCCCCCTGATCGGAGCTGTCCTGGGCAATCACCTGCCGGTGGTCCGGATCCTCGCCGGACGGGGAGCGGACTGTGACGCCGTCCACGCCTCCTACGGCCCGGCGATCAATATCGCCTACTGGGTCGAATGCCGAGCCGGCTGGTCGGGACTGACCGCGTTCCTCATCGCCCGAGGGGTCCCGTACGACCCAACCGACGGAGGCATGGCCACCCGGCTGAACCTGGCCGCGACTTTCGGGAACCTCGACCTGGCCCGCTTCGCGCTCGCCCACGGCGCCGATGTCAACGGCGTGAGTACGGCCGAGGGGCAGAGCGAACTGCAGTTCGCGGTCGGGTGCGGTTCGGCCGCTATCGTGCGCCTGTACCTGGAACACGGGGCCGATGTGCCGGCTTCCGATCCCGACGGTGAACCGCTGCTGCAGCCGGCGGTAGAGGACGGTTCGACTGAAATCGTCCGGTTGCTGCTCGACCATGGAGCCCGCTTGGACTTCGCCGACCCGATGACCGGTCGTACCCTGCTCCATCTGGCGGCGATCAGAGGGTACACCGGGATCTGTACCCTGCTCCTGGCCGCGGGGGCGGAGGTGGATCCGACCGATGCGCAGGGCAGGACACCGCTCTTCTACACCGCCCGGTACGCGCATCCGGAGACGGCCCGGCTGCTGCTCTCGCACGAAGCCGCACCCCTGACCGCGGCGCAGGAGCGGGAGGCGCGCGGAGCGCTCGCACCGGCTCCCCCGACCGAAAGCGAAGCCGTCGCCTGGTGGCTCGATGCCGGCGGCTGGGCGATCCGGACGGCCGGGCATCTGCTGGTGATCAACAGCTTCGAGCACCAGGTCGCCAAACCCGCGCAACCCTGCCTGGCCAACGGGTTCGTCCGGGCCTCGGAGATCGCAGAGCAGAACCTGTACGTTCTGTACACGACCTGGCACTGGCCTGAGCGAACCGAGTACCTCCACGAGATCGAGGATTCCCTCGCCCACGTCACCTACATCCACAATGAACGCGAAGCCTGGCGGGGGTGCCGCAACACCGTCTATCTGACTCCGGGGCAGGACCGCGATTTCGGCGACCTCGCGCTGCAGAGCGTGCCGTGCACCTACGGTTTCATGACCGTCGGGTACCTGGTCCGGGTCGACGGCCTCACCTTCTACTACGCCAACTTTTCCACCGATGAGCCCGATGAGTACCGCCGTGATCTCGAAGCCGTGCGGGAGCACTTCGGGCCGGTGGACGTGGCCTTTCTGCCCGCGCACCCCGCCGGTGATCTCGCCGCTTCCGATCTGCACCTGGTGCTCGAGATCCTGCAGCCCTCAGCCCTCTGCCTGCTCGATAATGCCCGGCGCACCGATCTCTTCGCCGACACCGCCCGGCAGGTCAGGGAATGGGGTTTTGATCTCGAGGTGTTTTCGGTCGAGAATCCCGGAGACCACATCATCTATCGTCAGACCGCGAAGCGCCGGTAGTATCGGATCGGACCGCGAAGCGCCGGTAGCTTCGGATCGGTGCCACGGACCCGGGAGGACGATCTCAACCGGTCGCACCGTGGTGGTGTAATACAGGCGGCGGACACGGTCACCTCTCAGAGAGCGGAGGACGGACACGTTGTTACGGTCTCGTATGATCGGCGCGGGATGCCTGCTGGCGCTTTCGGCCGGCCTCGCCTGCACCGGCACCTCGCGAGATGCGAGTGCCTGGGGGCATGAGGTCGAAGAGCAGGCCGGGGTCCGCACCGTCCGGACGCTGGGTGGTTCGGTGTGGGGCGCAGCGTCCCGGTTGGAACTCGAGGCCTCGATCGGGGTGGCCGAAGGCCCCGAGGAGTACGTCCTGGGCCGGGTGGTGGGACTCTGCGCTCGGGGCGACCGGATCTACGTGCTGAACCAGCAGCCGCTGGTGGTGCGGGCGTACGATCTCGCGGGCCGTTTCGTGGGGGATATCGGGCGCCGGGGGAGCGGTCCGGGGGAGTACTTGGGGCCCGCCGGGATCGTCGCAAGCCCGGGCGACGGAACGATCTATGTGCGGGACGCCGCCCTGAGCCGGATGAACCTCTACTCTCCATCAGGTGAGTACCTCGAGAGCTGGCCGCTGAGGACCGGAGCGGAGTCGCTGCACCCCCCGGTCCTGTGCACCGACGGCCGTCTCTACACCATCGCCCGGCTCCCCAGCCGGGGGACGAGCCGGATCCCACACCATGCCATGGTGCAGGTTTCGGCGGGGGGGGCGATCACCGACACCCTCGACGTACCCGTGTACGATCAGGAACGCTGGATCATCGAGTTCAGCACCGCTCAGGGGCTGCTCGCGACCTGGGTGCCATTCGCGCCCGAGCTCATCTGGGCCATGAGCCCTTCCGGGGCCATGGTGAGCGGTCTCTCCGACCAGAACCGGTTCAGCATCGAGCACGCTGACGGTTCGGTCACGATCGTCGAGTGGGTGCGGGAGCCAGTACCCTTCGAATCCGACGAATGGCGCTGGTACCGGGACCGCACCATAGCCTCCATTCGGTTGAGTCAGCCCGGCTGGGCGTGGACGGGGCCGGCTATCCCGTCGCGCAAACCCGCTTTCGACGCCCTCATCCCCGATCGGAACGGGCGAATCTGGGTGCGCCGGCCGGGCCCGGGGATCCGGCTCGAGGACGGCGATCCGGCACCGGACAGCTACGCCGGGTACGCGAGCCGTCCCCGCTGGGCGGAGTCGTTCAGCCTGGATGTCTTCGACGAGAGCGGCCGGTACCTGGGCGAGGTTATGCTGCCCGACGGTTTCCAGGTCGAGCCGCCGCCGTTCATCGACGGGGACATGATCGTCGCCGCCGCCAGGGACGAGGACGGCGTGCCCACCGTGAGGCGGTACCGGCTGACCCGCTGATCATCATCCCGGTATCGCGATACCCGTGCTCATTTCTCTCGATTATCTGGATAACCTTTTATCCTCTTCTCTCGTTTAACTGGAGTAAAGAGGGAGAAGAGGCGGTTGTACCGACGGATGAAGAGGAGGAAGGACGTGGCCCGATCGAAACCCGATCTCGTCAAGGGCACCCTCGACATGCTGATCCTCAAGACCCTGGCCCTTGAACCCATGCACGGCTGGGGTATCACCCACCGGATCCAGCAGA
>CAYSYY010000489.1:0-3290 GCA_964435265.1 uncultured Gemmatimonadota bacterium | reverse complement strand
AGAGGGCGGCTTCGGCCGCGGCCGCCTCGCCGGTGAACTGCTGCAGGGAACTTATGTCGTCCAGGATCCAGATCCCGCGACCGTGGGTGGCTGCGATCAGGTCGTGGTCGCGCGGGTGGATGACCAGGTCGTGCACCGCCACGGTGGGTAGCCCGTTCATGAGCCGGGTCCACGAACCGCCCCCGTCGAGCGAAACGAAGCACGCGAACTCGGTCCCGAGGAAGAGCAGGTCGGGGTTCACCGGGTCCTCTTTGATGACGTAGGCGCACTGCCCGTCGGGGAGGTTGGCGGAGATGTCGGCCCAGCTCTGCCCGTAGTCGGTGGTCTTGAACACCCAGGGAGTGAACTCGTCCGAGCGGTGACCGTCGATGGTCAGGTAGCAGGTGCCCTCCTCGAAGTGCGAGGCCTCGACCCGGCTCACCCAGAGCCCATCGGGGACCCGGGGGACGTTGCCGCGGACGTTGGTCCAGGTGGTACCGCCGTCCCGGGTGACCTGCACGTTCCCGTCGTCGGTCCCGACCCAGATCAGGCCGGGTGTGAGCGGCGATTCGGAGATGGTGATGATACTGCAGTGATTCTCGGCTCCGGTCACGTCAGAGGTCAAGCCGCCGGTCTCGCGGGCCATCTTCACCGGATCGGCGGTCGTCAGATCGGGGCTGATGATCATCCAGGTGCGGCCCTCATCGACCGTCTTGAAGAGGAAGTTCCCGCCGAAGTAGACGGTGTGCCCGTTGTGGGGGCTCATCACGATGGGCGAGGACCAGTTGAAACGGAAGGGACCACGCCAGCCGGCTTCCTCGTTGCGGGCCAGCACCTCGGGGGTGACGTACTCGTCGTAGTTGAGGATGTTCTGCTGGCCCGGTCTGACCCGGAAGCTCTCCCGGGTTTCGACGTTGATGCGTGAGATCGAGCCCCCCTGGCTCTCCAGCCAGACGCTGCGCCAGTTGTCGGGATCGACCTGGGCGTGGAAGCCGTCACCGCCCCCGATCGAGATCCAGTGGTCGGTCAGGATGCCGCGCGAATCCCGGCTGTGGCTGGGGCCGCCCCAGGTGCCGTTGTCCTGCAGACCGCCGTAGACGTAGTAGGGATCGCGCATGTCGGCCGCCACGGCGTAGAACTGCGAGAGGGGGAGGTTGTCGAAGAAGATGTACGAGGCCGCATGGTCGTGGGTCAGGGACGCGCCGCCGTCGTTCCCGATGTAGAAACGGTCGGCGTTGTGCGGATCGCACCACATGGCGTGGTAGTCGCCGTGGATCCCGCCCCCCATGCGCTGCAGGGTGGCGCCGCCGTCTTCGGAGTACTGGAAACTCCCCATCACCAGATAGACGACCTTGTCATTCTGCGGATTGATGAAGATGTGGCTGTAGTAGAAGGGGCGATCGTTGGTGGAGTTCATCCAGATCCAGGTCTCGCCCCCGTCTTCGGAGCGGTAGATACCCGATTTCGGATCGTTGGGGTCGAGTTCGGCGCCCCGCTCGAGCTGCTCGGCCTCCACGCAGGCCGCCAGCACGTTCGGGTTCGAACGGGCGATGGCGAGCCCGATCTTGCCGGTGTCTCCGGTCGGCAGCCCGTTGGTGAGCTCCCGCCAGGTCCGGCCGCCGTCGGTCGTCTTGAAGATCCCGCCGTTGGGACCGCCGGAGTCGAACCGCCACGGCCGTCGCAGCCGCTGGTACATGCCGGCGTAGAGGGTCTCCGGATTGCGCGGATCCATGACGAGCGCGCTGCAGCCGGTCTCGGGGCCCTGGTAGAGGATCCGCTGCCAGGTCTCGCCGCCGTCGGTGGTTTTGAAGACCCCCCGATCGCCGGTGTAGCCCCACAGGTGTCCGATCGCGCCGACGTAGACGATGTCGGGATCGGTTGGATGAGTCAAAACGTGCGCAATCTGGTGGGTATCCTCCAGACCCATGTTGGTGAAGGTCTCGCCGCCGTCGGTCGACTTGTAGATCCCATCGCCCCAGGCGACGCTGTTCCGGTTGTTCGGCTCTCCGGTCCCGATCCAGATGATGTCGGGATCGGGCTGGAAGATGGCCACCGATCCGATCGATGCGGCTCCGTAGTCGTCGAAGATCGGTTCCCAGGTCGTCCCGGCGTTCACCGACTTCCACACTCCGCCCGAGGCCGAAGCGACGATCACGAACCGGAAATCGTCATCGAGAGCTTCTATGTCTGCGATCCGGCCCGACATGTTGGCCGGACCGATGTTCCGCCAGTTGAGGTCCCGGATCATCTGATCGGCCGGAACCTGGGCCGCCGCTCCACTGCTGATGATCAGCAGGCAGAGACCGGCCGCCAGTCCGGTTGCTGTCGATCTATACGCGTTCATTTCGGGTACTCCTTTGTGTGGATTCCCTCGGAGCAGCTATCTCCCCACGCTGTTGATCAGCGGGTTGAAGAGCAGTTTGAAGGTGCCGTGGGTCTGGGCCCGCCGCTGGATCCGCAGCGGGAGCAGGACGATCTGTCCCTCCCCGTAGCTCCACGTCACCGCGCCGATCCCGCCGGCGAGGTATTCCGGCCCCCGCAGCCAGCCCGAACGCAGCGGATCGTCTTCCCCGAACCGTGCGGCCACCCGGACGCCGGATCCGCCGGTGCCGTCCGTGAGAGCGAAGACCTGGTCGCCGGCGAACATGACGCAGGCCCGCTCGGGCATCCCCCAGGCCATCGGGTCGGTGGGATCGACTTCCACCTCGAGGATCGAACCGGGGCAGTAGAAAGAATCGCGCGAAACCCTTTGCAGGATGTTGGTGAACGGGGCCTCGAACCACTCGGTGCCAAGCTGGGTGGCCCCACCCAGCAGGACCAGGGTGCCGCCTTCGCTCACGAATTCCTTCAGGGCCTCCACCCCCGATTCCTCGATCCCCCCCCGGTACTCCTCCGGCGTCCGGTCGCCCCGCTGGCCCGCGAGGACCGTGCCAGGCCGGTCGCCGGCGAAGATGATGGCGTCGTAGTCCGATCGCAGATCGGAGCGGCCTCGCAGATCCTGGGGATGGATCGTGATCGGCTCCCAGCCGAAGGTGTCCAGCACGTAGCGGGTCCAGCCCTCTTCCATGTTCCCTCCCCAGGCCTGGTACAGGGCCACCCGTGGCGCCCGCGTCAGACGCAGGCCGGAACCCGCCCGGGCGACGGCGTGGACCGTGAGCCCGAGATCGCGGGCGGCGGCTTCGACCTCGGCGCGGGCCCGCGCACCGCTAACCACGAAAGTGCCGGCGGGCAGTTCGTCCTCACCGACGGCGATCGGGTCCGAGGTCCGCCCGACCGTGTGACCGGCCCGCAGCAGCCGCAGGGCGGCGCTG
>CAYSYY010000488.1:0-3293 GCA_964435265.1 uncultured Gemmatimonadota bacterium | reverse complement strand
GAATGACGCCGTTGCTCCCGATGCACACCCTGGGGCACGAATTCGTTCCCGCGCCGATCCACGCCGGCGGCCTGCGCTACCACGGCATGGCGCCGCTCGTGAGCCAGCTCGTCCAGGAGAAGCTGGGTGCGGACGAGCTCTACCGGGAGAACTTCGAACTCATCATCGACGAGACCCGGCGGTGCTCGACGATCGTGCGCGGTCTCCTCGATTTCGCCCGGCAGAGCGAACCGGAGAAGACCCGTACCGACCTCAACCGGCTGATCGAGCGGACCCTGCTGCTGGTGGAGAGCCAGGCGCTGATCCATCAGGTCACCATCACCACCCGCCTGGACGAGTCCCTGTCCGAGGTGAGCGTCGACCCGAACAAGCTCGGCCAGGTCTTCACCAATATCATCCTCAACGCCCTGGACGCCGTGTCGGGGACCGGCGAACTCGAGATCACCTCGGGTCCGGCGGCCGGCGGCTCCGGGGTGGAGATCGTCTTCCGCGACACCGGCTGCGGCATTCCGGAGGACATCCTGGGCAAGGTCTTCGACCCCTTCTTCTCCACCAAGGGGATGGAGGGAACGGGGCTCGGGCTGGCGGTGAGTTACGGGATCATCGAGCAGCACGACGGCACCATCGACATCGAGAGCCAGGTGGGCGTCGGGACGACCGTACGGATCCGGCTGCCGGTGCCCGCCGGAGCGGAGTGAACCAGGGGGGAGGGTACCCATGAGTACCACGGCACGTATCCTGATCGTCGACGACGAACTGCCCGTCGCCCGGAGCATCGCCGGGGCTCTGGCCGGCCGCGGGTGGGAGGTGGAGGTCGCCCTGAGCGGCGAAGAAGCCCTGAAACTGGATGCCGAGCGGAACTGCGACGTGGTGGTGGCCGATCTCATGATGCCCGGCATCAGCGGGATGGAGCTGCTGCGCCTGCTCAAGGAGCGGCGTCCCCGGGTGATCGTGATCATGGTGACCGGGTACCCGTCGGTCAGGACGGCGGTCCAGGCGGTCAAGGATGGAGCCTATGAGTACCTCCCCAAACCCTTCACCCCCGACGAACTGCGCACCATCGTCGCCCGGGCCCTCTCCCGGCAGGAGCTCTTCGACGATGCCTCGGCGCCGGCCCTCCCCGCCCCGGCCGCACCTGACACCGGGACCTCGCTCTGGACCATCCCCGACAACGCCTGGGCCCGACTCGAAAGCGACGGTTCGGTGCGGATCGGCGCTCATCCCGTGCTGGTCCGGACCATCGGCGGCATCAGCACGATCGATCTCCCCCGGCCGGGGGAGGTGCGCCAGCAGGGGGAGGCGTGTGCGAGCCTCGTCGACCGGGAGGGGAAAGCGCACCGGCTCTGGTGCCCGATCTCGGGACGGATCACGGCGGTGAACGCCGATCTGGCCGGCGATCCGTCTCCGCTCGGCGGCGATCCCTTCGGGGCGGGTTGGCTGCTGCTTCTCGAACCCCTCCACCTCGAGGACGATCTCGAGAACCTGCAGCCCTTCGAAGGCTGAGGGAACGGCGGGCGCCGATCATGAGCATTCCCTCACCGGAGGGTCTGCGCACCGCGCTCCGGGACCTGCTCGCGACCTACGATCCCGGCCGGCTCGCCGCCCCCGACCCCGCGGGGGAGTGGCGGTACGAGCTCACCACGCTCGCCGACCGCATCGGCAACGAGATCATCCATACCCTCTGGCTCGCCGCCGCCGGCCGCCCGTACGAATCCGGCGCTCCGCCGGATCCCGACCCGTCGCCGACCGATCCCGAGACCGTGATCGACGGCCTGCTCGCGCCCCTCATCGCCGACACCGGAGTGCGGGCGGGAGCGCTGTGTCTCTGCGGCCGGACCTCTGAACCCGAGGACGACGCGGGCTGGCTGCGGGTGGTCCTGGCGGTTCTGGGGGAGTTCGTGGCCTATGAGGTGAACCGGGTCAACGGGCGTGCCTACGTGCCGGCCTGGGACCGCCGGGGCAAGGAGATCCGGGCTCGGTACCGGGAGCAGAGCCGCGATTTCGCCCGGCGCCTCACTGGACTCTTCACCGCCCGGGCCGAGCTGGCGCCGCTGGTACGCACCCGGCGCCGTCTGCGTCTCGAGGCGCCCCTGTTCAGCCGCATCGCCCGGCTCGTGGCGGTCGAGGAGAACGTCCGCACCCTCCTGTGGGAGTACTCCGTGCGGAACGACAGTGCCGGCCGGCAGCGGATCTCGTATACCCTCATGAACGAGAGCGTGCGATCCACTTTCGCGGCCGCGGCCGCCGACGAGCTCGGCGCCCTGCTCCGCCCCTGCCTCGAGATCCTCTCCGACCCCGACCTGGAGATAGCGACCGGTCTGCCGTATGAGGCGGTCTCGATCGTGAGCGCGCTCCGGGATCCCCGCTCCCTGGCGACCCTGGTGGCGCTGCTCGAACGCATCGATCCGGCCTGCGCCGACCTGCGGGCCAACCTCGCCTATGCCATCGGGCGCCTGGACAGCGACGCCGCCCGGGAACCCCTGACCGACCTGCTGCTCCAGCCCGATGCGGTCACCGTCGGCCCGGGGACCGGGGCCACCCCGTCACTCCGTTCGCTCAAACCGACCAAGCGCGAGGCGATCTGGGCGCTGGGCCGCCTGGGCGGACGGGCGGTGGAGTCGATCCCCGTCCTGGCCCGCTGCGCCGACTCGACCTGGGACGACAGCCGGCTCGGTCTGGCCTGGGCGATGGGCCGGATCGGCGAGGATCAGAAACGCACCACCGGCGGAGTGGACGCCGAGATCATCATCGCCCTGATGCGGCTCCTGGTGGATGACGATCCCCGGATCTTCGAGGAGGCGGCCGCGAGCCTCGACCGGCTGGGCCTGCCCGACTTCCTCTCCTCCCTTTACCTGCACGCGGTCGAGACTGTTCCCATCCTCTCGCTCAAGCCGTCGCGCACCGGCCTCTACGAGATCTCCGAGACCCTCCGGTACCTCCTCTCCCTGCGCGAGCCGGTCGTCATGGCGGTGACCGGCGACTCGGGGACGGGCAAGACCTACTTCTGCGACTGTCTCCTGGACGGGTTCGGTGATCTGGAGGCCCGGGACATCCTCTACCTGCAGCGGGACCGGCCCGCCCACATGCAGATACTGAACCGGATCCTGGGGATCCGGATCCTGCGCGAGAACGTCGATCCCGCCCACTACGCCGAGTACCCCGTCGACGAAGCCGGGGATGACCCCTCCGGTTATTTCCGCTCCTTCCTCGAGCAGAACCGCGGCCGGCGCCTCATCATCCTCGACGGGTGGCGCGACCAGGCCTACTTCCATCACGTCCTGAGCCGCTTCTAC
>CAYSYY010000487.1:0-3314 GCA_964435265.1 uncultured Gemmatimonadota bacterium | reverse complement strand
GAGCACGTTCCCGGCAGCGCTGCCCAGGTCGGCGCTATGATGCCGGTGCAGAAGAGAAAAGAAGAGAAGGTGGGGAAGGAGGGAGCGCCATGAAACGTCATGCCGTGATCGCATTGCTCGGTACCCTGCTGGCCGTCCCGGGTCTGGTTCAGATCCGGGCCCAGCGTACCGGCCGGGAGGCCTTCACCGACACCTTCCCGGTCGAGAGGAGAGACCTCGCCAGTACGGGACGGAATCCCTTCTTCATCCTGGAACCCGGCTACAACCTCACCTTCGCAGACACCGCCCTGCCCGGGTACCTGGCCGATCGCGGGACGGGGCAGCCGACGTCGATGTTCGGCACCTACATCCGGGGGGGAGAACTGCTCGTCTATCCCTTCTTCGAGTACTACCACCAGGCCGAAGAGGATTATTCCCCGGCGGGTTTCGGGTACGTCGATGGATCGGAGTACACCGGGAGCTTCATTGCCCGGGAGTGGTTGATCTGGGTGGCCTACGGTATCACCGACCGGCTCGCGGTGGAGTTCGAAACCGCTTACCACATCAACGCTTCCCTGAGGACCGATCCGGCCGATCCTTCAGGCATGCCCACACAGATCAACGAGGCGGGACTCGGGGACGTGGAGGGGCAGATCCGCTGGCGCTGGCGACCTGAGGATGATAAGCGGCCGGAGATATTCAGTTACTATGAGACGGTCTTCCCAATGCAGAGAGACAAGAACCTCATCGGGACCTCGGCATGGGAGCTCAAGCTCGGGTCCGGACTCATCAAGGGCTTCCGCTGGGGCACGGTCACGGCCCGGGCCGCGATGGAATATTCCGAGAAGAACTTCGCGCTGGGCGAGATGGCAGTGGAATACCTGAAGCGGATCTCATCGAGACTGCGGCTCTATGCCGGCCTGGAGGGTACCGGAGACGAGTTCGAACTGATCACCGAAGCCCAGGTGTTCCTGTCGCCGAACATCTTCATCAAGTTCAACAACGCCTTCGGGATCACCGGTGCCGCCACCGACTGGGCACCCGAAATCGGAGTGATGATCTCGATCCCGTCGCCGACCGCTCCGCGATAACCTCGGCAACCGGGAGATCGCTCCGCTGCCTTCGGGGGAACGCCCCCTCGCCTGCCGGCCGACGACGTTGCATCTGCCGGCGGGGTGAGGATTGTGGTTCGGTTCACCGGCCGGGATCACTATTTTCTGCGCATGGATATCAGGCGGCTGGCGTTCAAGTACCGCGGCATCACTCCCGTGCCGCTGATCATCCTTCTGCTGCTGGTCGCCGATCCCTCCGTCACCTCGTTCGCCCTCGGTCTGCCCCTGGTGCTGATCGGTGAAGCCCTCAGGTTCTGGGCGGTCGCCCATGCCGGGGGAGCCACCCGGACCCGGCGGGTGGGAGCCGGCCGCCTGGTCAGGAGCGGTCCGTACGCGCGATCGCGCAATCCGATCTACATCGGCAACATGCTGATCCTCACCGGCTTCGCCATGACGGCCCGGATCTGGGCGCCGTGGCTGCAGCTGGCGGCCGTCGGTTACTTCACCCTGCAGTACTACCTGATCATCCGGCTGGAGGAGGAGAAGCTCGAGGAACTCTTCGGTGACGAGTACCGCCGGTACTGCTCGGCGGTGCCCCGGCTGCTCCCCCGCCTGCTGCCCGTTCGCGGCGACTCCTCGATCGGGTTCGGGACGGGGTCTGGAACGGAGCCTGGAACAGGGTCTGGAACGGAGCCCGGAACAGGGCCTGGAACGGAGCCCGGAACTGAAACCGGGACCGACGCGGAGGGCAAGCCCGACTTCATCGCCGCCCTGCGCCCCGAGATCAGTACCTTCCTCACACTGGCCGTCGCCGGTGCGTTCTTCCTGGGGAGGTTCTGGAACGTCTGGTAGCCGGCGGGGCAGAATTATTTCCCCGAAAAATATCCATTGCCACGAGATTATTACCCCTGAACATCTCCTGTTCCCGGTTCCGCCTGCTCCCTCCCTGGCATTGCTGCGAGGATGTGATTACTATCATCCCGTACCATCACCGGATCATACGACCATCCTGACCGGGGGACCGCCATGCGCCGCTCCAGACTGATCCTGAATCCGGGTACGCCCGGGCACCTTTTGTCCCTGTCTGCGCCCCTGTCACTTGCCCTGCTGCTCGTGGTCACGGTCGCGGCCGTACCGGCCGCGGCGCAATCGCGCCGGCAGGCCCGGCAGGCCGCTGAGGAAGCCGCCGCCGCCCGGGTGAACCCGGCGTTCTTCACCGGGCTCGCCTACCGCCTCGTCGGACCCTCGCGCGGGGGGCGCAGCACCACCGTCACCGGCGTGCCCTCACAGCCGCAGACCTTCTACTTCGGGGTGGCGAGCGGGGGGCTGTTCAAGACCACCGACGGGGGGGAGAACTGGTTCCCGGTCACCGACGGGAAGGTCCCGGTGGGTTCGACCGGCTCGGTGGCCGTGGCCGATTCCGATCCCGACATCGTCTGGCTCGGCACCGGTTCCGACGGCCTGCGCTCGAACGTCTCGACCGGGCGGGGGGTATACAGGAGCCTCGACGGCGGCGAGAGCTGGACCTTCGCCGGGCTCTACGAGGCGGGGCAGATCGGGGCGGTGCGCATCCACCCGCGTGACCCGAACACCGTCTGGGTCGCGGCGGTGGGGGATGCCTTCAAATCCACCCCGCAGCGCGGCGTGTACAAGACCACCGACGGGGGACAGACCTGGCGCCAGGTCCTGACCGTGTCCGACTCGACCGGCTGCATGGACCTCGAGATCAGGCCCGACAATCCGGACGTGGTCTACGCCTGGATGTCGCGGCTCGAGCGCAAGCCGTGGACGATCATCAGCGGTTCACGCGAAGGCGGCTTCTTCCGTTCAACCGACGGCGGCGAGCACTGGCAGCACATCACCGCCGGGCTGCCCGGGGAACTGATCGGCAAGGCGAACCTGGCGGTGACGGCGGCGAAACCCGACCGCATCTACGCCCTGATCGAGGCCGAGCCCGGAGGCGGGCTCTACCGCTCCGATGACGGCGGGACCGGCTGGCAACTCGTCAACGACCAGGGCTCGATGATCCAGCGGCCTTTCTACTACACCACCCTGGGAGCCGATCCCACCGACGCCGATGTGGTCTACGCCGGCGCCGAGGGCTTCTACAAGTCCACCGACGGCGGGGTCACCATGCGCTCGATGCGCACCCCTCACGGCGACAACCACGATCTCTGGATTAATCCCGAGGATCCGAACAATCAGATCCTCGGAAATGATGGCGGCGCGCTGGTCACCTTCAATGGTGGCGGGTCGTGGTCCACGATGTATAACCAGGCAACC
>CAYSYY010000486.1:0-3319 GCA_964435265.1 uncultured Gemmatimonadota bacterium | reverse complement strand
ACGCATGGCCAGAGGCAGGAGCGAGAGCTTGACGGTGTGCTGGGGATAACGGGGCAGGATCGCCTGGTAGCAGCGCACCCGGGTGTAGTGATCCACGTCCCCCGGCTTGGTCAATCCTACCACCGGGTGCACGAGCAGGTTGGCTTCGACCTCCTTGGCGGCGCGCAGAGTCAGCTCCACGTGGGCCCGGTGCATCGGATTGCGGGTCTGGAAGGCCACCACCCGGCGCCAGCCGGCTATGGCGAAAGCTCCCCGCAGCTCGGCCGGGGTCAGGCGCAGGACCCGGTAGTCGTAGTGGACCGGGAGCTGCAGCCCTTCCAGCCGGCCGGAGACGTACACCGGATGAGTCCGGTTGAGGACGAAATCAACTCCCGGGTGGTAGGGATTGTCGGTGCCGTAAACCTGGTGCACCTCGGCCGTGCGGTCGGGGGTCCACATCTCCTCGACGTGCAGGGCGGCCAGCATCACCCCCTCGGGATCGCGCAGGGCGATCGCATCGCCGCTCTTCAGACCGTCCGCGAACGGTTCGGTCACATCCATCACGATCGGGATCGGCCAGAGGGTGCCGTCGGCGAGATGCAGGTCCGAGCAGACCGACGCGTAATCCTGCTGTCCCATGAAGCCGGTGAGTGGGGAGAATCCGCCGTTGAGGATCAGCTCCAGGTCGCAGATCTGGCGGTCGGTCAGGTCCCAGGAAGGCCACTCCTGCGAGGCGGCTTTCAGTTCGGCAGCGCGGTCCTCGGTGACGATGGGATCGATGAGGGTACCCCCGTGGGGGGCGATCAGGTGGTCAGGCACGATGTCTCTCCATGATGATCCGGTGGTGGTGATGTCCGGGGTGTCCTGATGTGATGACACGGGGAGTCCGTGTCACCGGCGGTACAGGTGAGTATATGGAACATGGTAGTGCCTCTATCAAGCCTGGAAGATACCGGAATGTTTCCTCCGGTCGTGCCCGCAGTGTTTCCATCTGCGATCATCTCCCGCCTCTTCACCATTGCCAGTAGAAGGTCAGCAGCAGGATCGTTTCGGCGTCGCCATTGCCGACCTTGCGGTACTGCAGGTTGGGGATGATCGAGAGACCGGTTGCTGCGAGCCAGTCAAGGCCGGCGATGAGGTACGTCCTCGCCTCGAAAGGTCCTCCCTTCTCGGGCATGAGGCGGTCGAACCGGGCGAGCGCGGTCAGGGGGAGCGGCTCCAGGCTGCAGCGACCGAACACCGAGATGGCGGTGGCGGTTATCCCGTCGGTCGCCCGGTAATTGCTCTGACGGGTAACCGAACCGCCCACGGCGTACCGTTCGGTCTGCCGGCCCGCCGACAGATCCAGCGTCAGGGCATTGCCCCGGTCGCCGGTGGTGGCCGGGTCGCCGTCGCCATCGAAGCCGTTCGATCCGGCGTGCAGGCTTACCAGGACGCCTTCGACCGGCCTGATGATCCCCTGGATCTCCCAGGCCTTGCGGAAGGCGTCATCGTCGGGGGCCTTGAAGCCCTCCCCGTTGCTCATCATGGCGTTGACCTGGATCCGGTCATCGGGACGCCACCGGCCTGAGAGTCCCAGATCGGCCGTTTCGCGGAAGCCGAACTCGTTCTGCATGGTCTTCGCCAGGGCGCGGTAGCCCCAGATGTTCTCGATCTCACCGAACATGATGGTGCCCTGCTCGCCGGCCCGGAGGGTGAGCCGTTCGCCCGCCTGCCAGTCGACGTAGGCGTGCTTCATGAAGACCCGCATGGTCCCGTCGGCCTCCCGGGCGGCGTCGGTCAGGAACCTTCCCGTCACTGTTTCGGACATCCGCATCTCGTACTGGAAGTAGATGCGCCGGAAGCCGAAGGTGAACTCCTCGCTGTTGGTATCGCCGAGGCCTTTGCTCAGATCGAAATAGGCGCGCCCCTTCAGAGACCCGGTGCCGGTTACCTGGGCATGTGCGGTCGGGAGCGCGGTCGATCCGCAGAGGAACAACAGCAGTACCTGCATCGTGATGAAACTGCGCGTGTGGTCGAGCATGATCGGGACTCTCCTTCGCTGCTGCCAGCTCTGGTGCTCATTCCCCGTATCCGGGGGTACAACTGGTTACCGGGGATACCGGTGGTGTCTGCGCTGAAGCGAAGGATCATTTAATGCCTGCATATCCTATCTGTCATGCAGTATTTAAAGGGCATCTGAAAATCCTCACGAGATCCGGGGGAATAGCACGACTTCGGAGTGTGATCGGATTCGGTTTCCCGAATGGAGGATCGGTCGGTTTACGACTGCGGGGCGAGACCGGCCGTCCTGACCTGCTCCTCTATCCAGGCGTAGGTTTTCTCGAGTCCGGTCCGGAGCGGCAGACTCACCTGCCATCCGATCTTCTCTGCAAACAGAGTATTATCGGAGTTGCGGCCGCGCACGCCGGTGGGGCCGGGGATATGCCGGATCGTGAGCTTCTTGCCGGCGATCTGCATGATCATCTCAGCCAGCCGGTCGATGGTGACCATCTCTTCGGAGCCGATATTCACCGGCCCCGGAAAATCAGAATCGACCAGCCGCCGGGTGGCCTCGATGCATTCGTCTATATAGAGGAACGAGCGGGTCTGTCGGCCGTCGCCCCAGATCTCGATCTCGCCCCCGTCGGGCGCCATGGCCACCTTGCGGCACAGGGCTGCGGGAGCCTTCTCGCGCCCGTCGTTCCATGAACCTTCGGGTCCGAAGATGTTGTGGTAGCGGGCGATCCGTACGTTCGCCCCGTAGTTGCGCGCAAATGCCAGGTAGAGCCGCTCGCTGAAGAGTTTCTCCCAGCCGTACTCGCTGTCGGGTGCGGCCGGGTAGGCCGAGTCCTCGGTGCATTTCGGATTGTCGGGATCCATCTGGTTGTACTCGGGGTACATGCACGCCGAAGAGGAATAGAAGATCTGCGGAACGGCCCGCTTCTGCACCAGTTCGATGATGTTCAGGTTTATCAGGGCGGAATTGTGCATGATGTCGGCGTCGTTCTCGCCGGTGAAGACGAAGCCCGCACCGCCCATGTCGGCGGCGAACTGGTAGATAACGGCCAGGTCGCTGTCCACTGCCCCCCGGCAGACCTCCTGCTCGCGCAGATCGCCGATGACGAACTCGTCGGCCGCGCTCTCCGCGTACTCGGGGTGCTTCAGGTCGACCCCCCGAACCCAGTACCCCTCGCTCTTGAGGCGTTTGACCATGTGGGAGCCGATGAAACCGCCCGCGCCGCAAACCAGTGCCCGCTTCATGATGATCCTTTCGCTGCTTGTCAGGAGCGCTGTCCGCCGGACCTCTTCGAAGAAGTGAAGAGGTGGGTGACTATCATAACGTATGATCGTCCGCCTG
>CAYSYY010000485.1:0-3328 GCA_964435265.1 uncultured Gemmatimonadota bacterium | reverse complement strand
GTGCGTCCGTGAGAATCGGTCAGGCGTCCGTCATCGAGCACCTGCAGCAGGAGGTTGAAGGCGTCGGGGTGGGCCTTCTCGATCTCGTCGAGCAGGACGACCTGGAAGGGACGGCGCCGGACCGCCTCGGTGAGCTGACCCCCTTCTTCATAGCCGACATAGCCCGGCGGGGCGCCGATGAGCCGGGCCACGGCATGTTTCTCCTGATACTCCGACATGTCGATCCGCAGCAGCGACGACTCGGTATCAAAGAGTACTTCGGCCAGCGCCCGGGCCAGTTCGGTCTTCCCCACTCCGGTGGGGCCGAGGAGGAGGAAGCTGCCCATCGGGCGGGTTTCATCGGCGATGCCCGCCCGGGAGCGCCGCACCGCCTCGGCCACCGCGTGCACCGCCTCGTCCTGGGCGATCACCCGCCGGTGCAGCCGCTCCTCCAGCTGCAGCAGTTTCTCTATCTCACCCTCTCTCAGCCGGGCCACCGGGATGCCCGTCCAGGCCGCCACGATCGCGGTGATGTCCTCTTCGTCGACTTCTTCCTTGATCAACGGTCGGTCGGTCTGCACCGTTCGAAGTTCGGCGTTGGCGGTCTCGAGCTCCCGCCCAAGCGCGATCAGTTCGCCGTAGCGGATCTCGGCCGCCCGCTCCAGATCGCCGCTCTTCTCGGCCCGTTCCTGTTCGGCCCGCAGCGCCTCGATCCGTTCCTGGGTCCGCTGGATGACCGTCATGATCTCCTTCTCGCGCAGCCACTGGGCACGCAGGGCATCACGCTGTTCCTGCAGCGCGGCGAGCTGTTCCTCCAGCGGCCTGAGCCGCCGCGCGGCGTCCTTTTCCTTCTTCACCGCGTTCTTCTCGATTTCGAGCTGGAGGATCTTCTTCTCAAGTTCGTCCAACTCGGCCGGCATAGAGTCGATCTCAATGCGCAGCTGGGCCGCCGCCTCGTCGATGAGATCGATGGCCTTGTCGGGGAGGAACCGGTCGGTGATGTACCGGCTGGAGAGTCTGGCCGCGGCCACCAGGGCTTCGTCCTGTATGCGCACCCCGTGGTAGACCTCATAGCGTTCCTTGAGTCCCCGCAGGATCGAGATCGCCTCCTCGACCGTAGGTTCATCCACGTAGATGGGTGCGAAGCGCCGTTCCAGGGCTGCATCCTTCTCGATCCGCTCGCGGTACTCATCGAGGGTGGTCGCTCCCAGAGCGCGCAGTTCACCACGGGCCAGCGCCGGCTTGAGCATGTTGGAGGCATCCACCGCTCCCTCGGCGGCACCGGCTCCGACCACCGTATGCAGCTCGTCGATGAAGAGGATGATCTCCCCGGCCGAATCCTCGATTTCCTTCAACACGCCCTTGAGGCGTTCCTCGAACTCGCCCCGGAATCTGGCCCCGGCCAGTACCGACCCTATATCGAGCGCCAGGACGCGCTTGTCCTTCAGGCTCTCGGGCACATCGCCGTCGGCGATCTTGCGGGCCAGCCCTTCGGCGATGGCTGTCTTGCCCACTCCCGGCTCCCCCAGCAGGACCGGGTTGTTCTTGGTCCGCCGCGAGAGCACCTTGATCACCCTGCGGATCTCCTCGTCGCGGCCGATCACCGGATCGAGTTTGCGCGCCCGGGCCAGGGCGGTGAGGTCTCGGGTGAAGCGTTCCAGGGCCCTGTAGCCGCCTTCGGCCCCGGCCTCGCGGACCTGGTGAGAACCCCTGATCTGTCGCAGAGCCGCTTCGATCTTCTTCCGATCGACACCGGAATCCTTCAACACCCGACCGGCGGCATCGCGCGACCTCGTCAGCGCCAGGAGCAGATGCTCCTGCGCGATATAACCGTCCCCGAAGCGCCGCATCTCCTCCTCGGCCAGAACGAGGATCTCCTCGAAGGCCGGCGACGGGTAGAGGTCCCGGGGGGCGGCGGTCTCCTGGACCGGAGCGGATTCGAGCGCCCGTTCGATCCGACCGAGGACACTCCCGACCTCGATGCCCGCCCGTTCCAGGATATTCGGTACGAGTCGCTCTTCATGCTCCAGCAGTGCCACCAGCAGGTGCAGCGGCTCCAGGACCGGCGCCCGCCGCCGGCGAGCCAGGAGGCGTGCGCTTTCCAGCGCCTGAGCGGCCCGCGTGGTGAAACTTTCAGGTCCCATGGTTCTCACTCCTCATAAAAAACGCCCCATCCCGGGGCGTTCGCGAGGCCTACGCTGGCGGTGGCGGGGGGATCCGGTGTCTACTCCTCCTCTCCCGCCATTGCGAGGTCGGTCTGCTCGTCTTCTTCATCCCCGGGCAGCAGGGTGCGTTGGATCCGTTCCTGGCGCTGCGGAAAGCGACCGCCGATCCCCTCTTCTTCCTGACGCCGCTTGCAGTCGGTACAGAGCAGGGTCGTCGGGATGGCTTCGAGCCTTTCCCGCCCGATGGCCTCACCGCAGCTCTCGCACTTGCCGTAGGAGCCGTCGAGGATCTTCTCCAGGGCGTGGTTGATCTCCTCCAGTCCGCGGGCGTCCTGCTCGATGAGTTTGGAGAGGTACTCCTTGTCATCCGACAGTGTGACCTCTTCCTCATATTCCGCGGCCCGGGAATCGTTGATCTCATCCAGCGTGCCCTGCAGCCGCCCCAGGGCGGAGAGCTTGCGCTCACGTTCCTCGAGGATCAGCCGGGTGTAGTGCTCACGGTCCTTCTTGTTCATCGGTCGTCTCCCGCCGTGCTGCTAGATACCCCGTCAGACCCGGCCGGGCGTACCGGCCATCGGAAAAGGACGCATCAATGTATCCGATTCCGTCCGCGAGTAAAATGAAAACCGGCGGTGGAGCTATTCTTTCTCCTCCTCATCATCGACGACCTCGTACTCGGCTTCGACCGGTTCGCCCTCATCCCCGGCTTCGGCGCCGGTCGGACCGCTCTTCTGCCCCCCTCCCGCCGCGTCTCCGGCTCCCGCCTGCTGGTACATCTCCTGAGCGGCCTTGTGCCAGACTTTCTCGAGCTTGTCGGCTTCGGCCCTGATCGCTTCGCTGTTCTCACCCTTGAGGGTTTCCTTCAGATCGGCGACGGCCCGGACGAGCTCCTGGCCGGTTTCGCCCGAGAGCTGGTCCTTCTGTTCCTCCAGCTGTTTCTCGGTCATGTAGACGAGCTGCTCGGCCCGGTTGCGGATCTCGACCCGCTCCCGCTTCTTGGCGTCCTCGCCGCGGTGCTCTTCGGCATCCCGAACCATGCGGTCGATCTCATCGCGGGAGAGTCCGCTCGAGGCCTCGATCTTGATGCGCTGCTCCTTCCCCGTGGCCTTGTCCCTGGCCGATACGTTCATGATGCCGTTGGCGTCGATGTCGTAGGTCACCTCGATCTGCGGCACACCGCGGGG
>CAYSYY010000484.1:0-3332 GCA_964435265.1 uncultured Gemmatimonadota bacterium | reverse complement strand
GTAATGAACTGACGAAGGAAGGCGTTCCGGTCGATCCCGATCTGTCTCAACCCGGTCGACCGGATGGGGGCGACTGAGATCCTGCACTCCAGGCCGGCTTTCCCCCCTTCCGTATGCACCGGGCATCGGTTCACCCTGGGGTGTCGACTAAGGGCAAGTCCCCGGATTTTGGATCCGGCGATCCAGGTTCGAATCCTGGCACCCCAGCCAGTCTAGTGCCCTGTCACGCAACACCTGTCGTAATGTTTTACCTCTCTGTCGGTAGTGGGTATAAAGATAGATAGGGTTACACCTGAGTGCCGGCAGTGCGGCCGGATCGTGAACCAGACCTTCCGGGGACGGAGCCCATGCCCTACGATATGAAACTCTTCAGCGGGACCGCCAACGAACCGCTGGCGCAGGAGATCTCGGACTACCTCGAGATACCGCTCGGCAGACTCACCATCAGGACCTTCGCCGACGGCGAGCTCTTCGTGAAATACGAGGAGAATATCCGCGGCGCCGATGTCTTCATCGTGCAGTCCACCAACAGTCCGGCCACCAACCTGATCGAACTCTTCCTGCTCGTCGACGCCGCCCGCAAGGCCTCGGCCAAGCGGGTCACGGCCGTCATCCCCTACTACGGGTACTGCCGGCAGGACCGCAAGGACCAGCCGCGGGTGAGCATCTCGGCCAAGCTCATGGCCGATCTCATCACCCGGGCCGGGGCGAACCGGATGATCACCATGGACCTGCACGCGGCCCAGATCCAGGGTTTCTTCGACATCCCCGTCGATCACCTCTATTCCGCCATCGCCTTCACCAAGCACTTCAAGGAGATGGCGATCCCCAATATGGTCGTCGTGGCCCCCGATACCGGCTCGCTCGGCATGGCCCGCGCCTATGCCAAGCGCCTGAACGTAGGGCTGGCCTTTATCGACAAACGCCGTCCCAGGGCCAATCAGGTGGAGGTCCTGAACGTCATCGGTGAGGTGAAAGGGAAGAACATCCTCATCCTCGACGACATGGTCGACACCGCCGGCACCCTGTGCGAGGGGGCCCGGGCTTTGAAGGAGATGGGGGCCGAAGAGATCTATGCCGCCGCCACCCACGGCCTGCTCTCGGGACCGGCCATCGAGCGGCTCCAGGAGAGCCCGATCAAGCGGATGATCGTCACCAACACCATCAATGTCCGCGCTGAGAAACGGTTTCCGGACTTGGAGATCGTCTCGGTAAGCCATATCTTCGGCGAAGCGATCCGCCGCACCTATGCGGAGGAGAGCATCAGCACGCTGTTCGACTGATTCTCGATCCCGATCAGAGAACCGGGGCGATACCCGTCACGAACAGCACCGTGTAAAAGAGGAACCGGTCCGCCCGGTCCGGTTCGCATGCCGGCGGTCACGGCGGGAACCCGCCCGAACCGTGACCCGTCAGGAGGCCGAGCTAGCATGGACAGAGTGATCCTCCGGGCCCGGAGCCGCGAGGCGACGGGTTCGCGAGCGGCTCGTCGTATCAGGCGTACCAACGCCATCCCCGCCATTGTCTACGGCGCGCATGAGGAGCCGCACCCCATCCAGATCGATCTGCAGGAGTTCGAGACGCTGATGAGGAGTGGTCTCTCGGAGACCACCCTGATCAACCTGCTGCTGGATGATGAAACCTCGTCTGAGCGCCTCACCCTGATCCGGGAGGTGGAGCGCGATCCGGTCCGTGATACCCTGCGTCATATCGACCTGCTGCACATCGACCTGAAGGAAAGGATCAGGGTCGAAGTGCCGCTGCACCTGACCGGGTCCCCCGAAGGCGTGAAGCAGGGGGGGGTTCTGGAGCAGCGGATCCACGCCGTGGAGATCGAGTGCCTGCCGGCCGATATCCCGTCGTCCTTCGAGGTGGACGTCAGCCACCTCGCCATGGGTGATGCCATCCACCTGCACGAGATCGACCTCGGCGGTCTCGAGACCCATATGAACCTGGAGCGGACGATCGCCAAGGTCGCCCCGCCGCGGATCATCGAGGTCGAGGCCCCGGTCGAGGAAGTGATCGCCGAACCGGTCGTGGTGGGCGAAGAGGAGGCGGAGGAAGAGGAAAGGGACCGGAAGGGCGAAGGCGACCGGGACGCCGGGTAGCGACCCGCCGCCGACACCGAGGCCCGTTCGAGCGACGTGGACGATCTCTTCGCAGTCGTAGGTCTGGGCAACCCCGGACCCGCTTATGCCGGCACCCGCCACAACCTGGGGTACCGGGTGGTGGAGCTGCTGGCCGAACGGTGGGGTGCGGCCCTGACCGGGGGACGAGGCGATTACCTCGTCGCCACGGCCACCTACGGCGGCCGGCGTGTGATCCTGGCCAAACCGACGACCTGGATGAACGAGAGCGGGTTCGCCGTGCAGGGGCTCGTCTCGTACTACCGGGTCGGGATCGAGCGCCTGCTCGTCGTCATCGACGATGTCAACCTGTCCCTCGGGTGCCTGCGCCTGCGCGGCGGCGGCTCCGACGGAGGGCACCGGGGGCTGGAGCATGTGATCTATCAGCTCGGCCGGGACGATTTCCCGCGACTGCGGATCGGGATCGGAGGAGAGGACCTGCCGGGTGATCTGCGCGCCTACGTCCTGGCGCCGTTCCGGACCGAGGAGAAACCGATCGCCGAGGCGGCCGTCGTCAAAGCCGCCGAGGCGGCCGAGACCTGGCTCGATGAGGGGATCGACGAAGCCATGAACCGCTTCAACTGAGAGGGCACCGCTGAGCGTGCCCCGCTCCCGCCCGACGGAGAGGACACGAAGCCCAGGAAGGAAATCCGCATGGAACTGGCACGAATCCTGACCGTCCTGGCCCCGATCCTCGGGGTCCTCGGCATCGCCGTCGCCTTCGCCGTGCTGGCGTCGATCATCCGCCGGCCGCCGGGATCGGCGACGATGCAGGATCTCTCCGAGCAGATCCACACCGGGGCGATGGTCTTCCTGCGCCGGGAATACTCGATCCTGGTGATCTTCATCGTGATCGTCTTCGCCCTGCTGTTCTGGCAGCTCGGAGCCGCTACCGCCCTGGCCTTCATCGGCGGGGCGTTGTGTTCCCTGTCGGCCGGCTTCATCGGGATGAAGGCGGCCACCCGGACCAACGTGCGCACCACCGAGGCCGCCCGCAGCCACGGGGCCGGGGTGGCGCTGCACGTGGCCTTCTCGGGCGGGGTCGTCATGGGCCTGGCCGTAGCCAGCCTCGGCCTGCTGGGGGTGGGGATCGCTTTTCTGGTGCTGGGCGGTGATCCCGCCACCGCCACCGCCATCAACGGGTTCGCCATGGGAGCATCCTCTATCGCCCTCTTCGCCCGGGTGGGCTGGGGGCTCTACACCCAG
>CAYSYY010000483.1:0-3342 GCA_964435265.1 uncultured Gemmatimonadota bacterium | reverse complement strand
ACGGCCCCTTCGGCTCGGCCGAGGTCATGGACGCCTACATCGAGGACGGCCGGGTGCATATCTGGGCGGGGGAGCATTTCAAGCGGCCGCTTTCCTTCACGCCGGCCGAACTGCTGGCTCTGCGCACCGCCATCTCGATGATGATCGAGCATACCGACGCCCGCGAAGCCCGGGCGCTGGCTCACGCCTACAAGCTCATCACCGAGGGTGATGACGACCTGCACGCACAGGCGAGCGCGCTCAAGGGACAGATCGGAGTGGAGCCGCCTCTCGAACTCTCGGGTGAGATCTTCTCGATCCTCGAGCGCGGCGTGCACGAGGGCCGCAAGGTGGAGATCCTCTATTTCACCGAGCACCGCTCGACGGTCGCGGAACGGATCGTCAGTCCCTGCAAGCTGGTCTGCAGCGACGGCCAGTGGTACATCGTGGGATACTGTGAGAAGGCTCAGGGGATCCGCACCTTCCGCGTCGATCACGTGCGCAACGCCCGCCTGCTGGGCGAGCACTTCGAGGTGCCTCAGGGATTCCACCTCGAAGACCATTTCCAGCAGGGGGTGTATGTCGAGACCGAGGAGGAAGAGGAGATCGTCGTCCGGTATTCCCCCCCCGCCGCCCAGCTCGTCATCGAGGAAGAGGGGCGGGGTCGTCCGGCCGGCGACGGAACCGTCACGCTCACGTACCGCACCTCGAGCCCCCGCTGGCTGCTGCAGCGGATCCTCTCCTATGGGGAATCCGCGGAGCTCCTGAAGCCGTTGCACCTGCGTCGGGCCCTCATCGAGCAGCTCACGGCGATGGCCGACCGCTACCGCGAACAGAAAAAAACACCCTGACTGTAAACGCGACCCCGGTCCTCCGCGTCGGACGGGTGAAGGCTGTTCCCTGTGAGCGTAGCAACTCTCACCGCTCGCGATCTCTCCTTCACTCCCTGACCAGGGGATCGGTCTTCGCTCCTTCAGACGCCGACCTGCTCCGCGCGGGTCGGCGTCGCTTTCTCTATGCGTTCGCTATGCGGAGTTGCTCTTGTGGCGATGGGGACGGGGGCGTAGAATCGGGGATTATGAATCATATCCGCCACATATCCGGTTTATCCGCCTGCGCCGTGCTCATCCTCCTGGGACCGCCGCTGAACGCACAGGAGGAGATCGCTGCGGCTGGAACGCCCCGGTGGAGCACCGAACAGGACGAAGTTCATGTCTCCTACACCATCGATTGCACGGAACGGGAGGAGCACCTGGTCGAGGTGACCGTACGCCTCTCCGATCTCCGCCGGTCATCGGTGCACCTGCTCATACCGACCGATCCCGATCCCCGCGCCCTCGACCGGGCGGGCCGTCGGATCATCGCCCTCGCCGCCGCCGGCGAGGAGGGATTCGCGGTGCCGTTCCGGCAGGTCGCTCTCGGGAGGTGGGAGTTCGACACCCGGGATGTCGGCGAACTCGTCGTGAGCTACACCGTCTATGCCAACGATCCATCGCCCTGGTCGGTCCAGCTCACAGCCCGTCATGCCTACCTCCATCCGGCCGCCCTGCTCCTCTACGCCCCCGAGTTCGCGGACCGGCCGATCTCACTTCGGCTCATACTCCCCGACGGCTGGCAGACGGCCGCTTCGCTCACTCCCTCTTTCGATCCAGCGCATTTCCAGGCTGATTCCTTCGCCCAGCTCACGATCTCGCCGATCTTCGCGGGCCGCTTCCAGGAGAGCTTCTTCACCGCGGGTGGCATGAACGTCCGGGTGGTCATCGACGGAGCCACCAGCACTTTCGACAGCCGGACCTTCCTGCTGGGCCTCGAGCGCCTGGTGAACCGCGCGGTCGGGATATTCGACACGATCCCGGCCGAGGATTACCTCTTCATCGTCCACTTCTCCGATGCCCGGCAGCGCGCCCGGGCCGGATTCTGCGCCACCACGACACTGTTCTGGGACCAGCACGCCCGCGAGGATAGTCTGGATCCGCTCCTGCGCGAGGGCACGGCCGCCTTCATGCGATCGTGGCTGGGGGGGCGGATCCGGCCGCGGGGAGCGGGGGACTCCCTGATCGAGCCGATGGTCGTCGAGAGCCTGTGGTTCCTGGAAGGGGCGGCCGCCTACTACGCCGATCTCCTGCTGACCCGCAGCGGTTTCGTACCCGGTGACGCCTTCCTGGCGCGGATCGGCGAGCAGATCATGACCCTGCAGAACACGCCGGCCCGGCTGCACCAGTCGGCGATCCGTGCCTCCGAGGAGGTCCGGTACCGGGCCTGGGCCGAACAGCGCCGGCCCGAACGGAGCCTTGATCCCGCCACCAAGGGCTACCTGCTCTGCTTCCTGCTCGACCTGCGGATGCGGGACGCCACCGAGAACCACCGTTCGCTCGACGATCTCATGGCATTCCTGACGGCCTGGTTCGGCCGTGGCGGTACCGAGTACTCCGACAGTGCCGAGATCCTGCGGGCCGCCGGAGCGCTGGCGGGTGTCGATCTCTCGGATTTCTACACCCGTTTCGTTGCCGGGACCGAAGAGCTGCCGTATGAGGAGATCCTGGCGGCCGCCGGATGGGACCTCCGGCGGACGGCGGTCGAGGTCGCGGCCCCCGGTTTCGGCACCGAGCCGGAAGGGACCGGCGCGCTCATCGTAACCGCGGTCGAGGAACATGCCCCCGCCGCCCGGGCCGGCCTGCGGGTCGGCGACCGGATCGTAGTAGCCAACGGCCGGCCGGTTACCGAACTCGGCGCCGTTCTCGAAGCGGCCCGCCCCGGGGAGAACCTGAGCCTGCGCATCCAGCGGCGGATGACCGAGGAGACGATCTCCTTCGAGCTGGGCCGGGGCAACCGCCAGGGATACGTCATCGAAGCCGTTCCCGATCCCGATCCGCGGCAGCGGGCGATCGCCACCGGACTGCTGAGCGGAATCCCCTGACATTGCCGGCCCGGGACCGTTTCCGGGGGAACCGCCGCCGGGATGACCGCCGCCGGAGTGACCACCGCCGGGGGGATCGATGCCGGACAGGCCGCTGCCGCCGCACACCACCAGCTTCAGGAGTCGATCATGGCCGAGCGGAGCCGGGCGGATATCCTCATCACCGGCGCGACGGTTCTCACCCCGGCCGATGACGGGCCGCACGAGGGCTGGAGCGTCGCGATCCGGGGCGACGAGATCGCCGCGCTGGGTCCCGACGCCGACCTGGCGGCGCGGTTCGCGGCCGCCGAGACCATTGACGCCGCCGGCTGCGTGGTGATGCCGGGGCTCGTCAACTGCCACACCCACGCCGCCATGAGCCTGTTCCGGGGGATCGCCGACGACCTGCCGCTCGAGACCTGGCTGAACGATCACATCTTCCCGGCCGAGGCCGGGAACCTGAGCGC